>NZ_MIFU01000073.1:0-111376 GCF_001855215.1 Pseudomonas sp. 06C 126
TGTGGGGTTTCCCCATGTGAGAGTAGGTCATCGTCAAGATTAAATTCCGAAACCCCAATTGCGAAAGCAGTTGGGGTTTTGTTTTGGGCGGTCGAAAAGGCACTGCGGCAAGTTTCCAGCAGCACGATTCGATACCACCAACTTGTCTCGTATTGCCGCACTCGGGCAAAGGCGCCGGCAACAGCTTGGGAATTAACGTTACATCTGTACGCAAGAGTCTCGCCCGAAGTCGGTACAAGTCTGCCCCATCTGCTGTGCACTCTAGTGAAGCTCAGAACCGCCACTGTGTTCCAACTCAGTGCCGACGCGCCCTCTGTACATTCCGAAAAGCCCCAGCTCCCGCGCCACTGTAAAGATGGCACGCTTATTTCATAGCGATACCCACGAGCAAGCCTGGCCATGCCACTAAGTCTTGCCGACAGACATCGCACGCCTTGAGCGCCAGGTAATGAAGCCTGATTGACCAGTCCCCTGGTCGATCAGGTTTTTTTTTGGGGAAAATAGATGCGTCGTACCATTGAGGTTGGGCTGTTGCTCTCCACCGAGGGCACTTACAAAAGTGTTGGGCGCAATGCGTTGGCCGGGGCAACCCACGCGCTCGCGCAAATCAATGGCAACCCTGGCTATGACTTTATCCTGCAGGCCACCCACCGCGATCCACGAGGCGTTCTGCACCGGTACAGCGAAGGGGCTGTTGAGTTGATGCAGTCCGGAGTACGGCACATCTTCGGCACCACTACCTCCGCCAGTCGTAAGGAGATCATTCCGGACCTGGAGCAGAACGCCGGTCTGTTGTGGTACGCCTGCCCGTATGAGGGGTTCGAGAGCAGCGAACATGTGCTGTATCTCGGCGGTTGCCCGAACCAGACATTGATCCCCTTGCTGCGCTACGCCCTGCAGACGTTTGGCAAGCGCGCCGTGCTGCTGGGGTCGAATTACAGCTGGGGTTGGGAAAGTAATCGGGTCGCCCGTGAAGTGCTCGAAGTGGCCGGCGCCCATGTGTTGCTGGAGCGCTACATCCATCTGGACGCAACGCCTTTCAGTGAGTTGATCCAGACGTTGCTGGTAGAACGGCCGGCGTTCATTCTCAACAACTTGATCGGGAAGTCCTCCTACGCCTTTTTGCGGCAGTTGGATGCCGCGTGCAACTCCGTCGGCTGGAGCCTGCCGGTGTTGAGCTGCAACCTGACCGAGGCCGAATTGAGTGACGTCGGCGACCTGCGCAGCCTGCGTGTGCTGTCATGTGGTCCGTTCTTTGAAGAAGTCGCCCCTGCGTTCAGCCAGCAGCAGCACATGCTGCATGGGGTGCACCCGATTTCGCACTTCTACACCGGGATGTACGTAGCCCTACACCTGTTTGCCCGAGCGCTGGACCAGTGTGGCAGCGATGACCCCGAGGGTATTTGCCGCTACGTGTACGACCACCCGCAGGACAGCGTGTTCGGCACCCTGGCCATCGCCGAGCGCAACAACCACAGCAGCCAGCCTTGCCATATTGCTGAGCTGCGCGCGGGCCGCTTCGTCGTCCTGCACAGTGAGGCACGGCCACTGCCGGCCGACCCTTACCTGACCGCCACCGACCTGAGTGAATTTCAACGTCTGCGCGCAGTTGCACCCGCACCCCGCCTGAGGATCGTCAAATGAGCCTGTTCAAACGCCCAGACTTTGAAGCGGGTCGGTTGCTGTTGATCGACTGCGAGCCGCGTAGCCTGGCTAACCTGCACAAGAGCTTGCAGCGGCTGGGCATTACCGCGCAGGAGTTGTTTGAGGACGCGGATGATTCGCTCGATGCTTGTTTTGCTGCCATCGTCGAGTTGGAACCCTTTGCCAGCCCCACCACCCTGCAACGCCTGAGCGCTGCCGGCGTGCCCATTGTGGCGCTGACCTCCCACGAAACCCTGTCGCACATCCAGCGCGCCATTGAGTTGGGGGCGACCGCGTTGCTGAACAAGCCGATCACCCAAGGTTCGGTCTACACCACGCTGATGATGGCGATCGGTCTGCGTGAACGACTTGATAGCGACAGCCGCACCATTGAAGCGCTGCAACAGCGACTCCTGGCACGGCCGCTGCTGGCCCAGGCGTTGGCGCGGTTGATGGTCGAGCAGCAGATCGATGAGCGCGAGGCCTATGAGCGCCTGCGCAGCCTGTCCATGCACTTGAACCGTAGCCTGGATGACTTGTGTGCTGAGATGGCGGCAGATCGCCTGCAACCGAGCAGGGGCCAGCTATGAAGGTGTTGCGTGCCTTGGTTCGCCGTCCTGCGGTGGCGTTGTCGCTGTTGTACATCGTGATTGTCGTGTTACTGGCGTTGTTTGCACCGTGGATGAGCCCATACGATCCGTCCGAGCAATTTGTCGAAGGCCTGTCGTTGGAAGGTGCGCCGCTGCCCCCCGATACGCCGTACCTGCTGGGCACCGATCTACTCGGCCGTGATCTGCTGTCGCGGCTGATCTATGGCGCACGGACGTCGTTGTTCATCGGCTTGCTCGCCAATGGCCTGGCGGTGCTGATCGGCACGCTGGTGGGGCTGAGCGCGGGCTTCCTGCGTGGCTGGGTCGGCAGCACGCTGATGCGCTTCACTGACTTGATGATGGCGTTCCCGGCCTTGCTGCTGGCGATTGCGCTGTCGGCGATTTTCCAGCCCAGCGTGTGGATCGTTGCGTTGGTGATCGCCATGGTCAACTGGGTACAGATCGCCCGGGTGATCTACTCCGAAACCATCGCCCTGAGCGCCCGTGACTTTGTGGCCGTAGAGCGAACTCTGGGAGCCAGCTCGCTGCGCATTCTGTTCTCTCACCTGCTGCCTCATCTGCTACCGACCATCCTCGTCTGGGCCACCCTGGGCATCTCGACCACAGTGCTGCTGGAAGCCACCTTGTCGTACCTGGGCGTGGGAGTCCAACCGCCAACGCCGAGTTGGGGCAACATCATTTTCGAGAGCCAGACCTATTTCACCTCGGCGCCGTGGCTGGTGTTTTTCCCCGGCATTGTGATTGTCCTGCTGTCGCTGGCATTCAACCTGGTGGGCGATGCCCTGCGCGACGAACTCGATCCTACCCTGCAAGGGAGAAGCTGAATGTTGGCCTTTATCAGTCGTCGCATCGGCTACTCGCTGTTGATCCTGCTTGGCGTGACCTTCATCACGTACCTACTGCTGTTCATGCTGCCTGCTGACCCGGCACGCCAGATTGCCGGGCGTAGCGCCACGCCCGAAGTGGTGGCCGGGATCCGCATGCAGCTAGGGCTCGACCTGCCGTTCTATCAGCAGTACGCCAATTACCTGGGCAACCTGGTGCAAGGCGACCTCGGGCGCTCCTACATCCAGCGCAGCCCGGTGACGGAACTGATCGGCGCGCGCTTGCGTCCGTCCCTGGAATTGATGGCCGCGGGCATCGGTTTCGAGTTGCTGATTGGTATCAGCCTCGGCGTGATCGCTGCATTGCGCCGCGACAGTTGGGCCGACAAAGCCTTGATGGCCCTCTCGTTCATCGGCGTATCGGCCCCGCAGTTCATCGCGGCGATGCTGTTCCTGTACTTCTTCGCCGTGCAGTTGGACTGGTTCCCCATGGGCGGTTATGGCGGCTTCGAACACCTGCTGTTGCCGGCCCTGACCCTGGGCATTCTCGGCAGCGGCTGGTACTCGCGCATGGTGCGCTCCTCAATGATCGAGGTGCTGCACCAAGACTTCATCCGCACCGCCCGGGCCAAGGGCTTGAGCCGCGTACGCGTGGTGCTGCGGCATGTACTGCCCAACGCCATCGTGCCGGTGATTCCGATGATCGGCATCGATATTGGGATCTTCATGGGCGGGCTGGTGGTGGTCGAGTCGGTCTTCGGCTGGCCGGGAATTGGCCAGTTGACATGGCAGGCGATCCAGCAAGTCGACATCCCGGTGATTGTCGGGGTGACCACGGTTTCAGCGGTGGCAATCGTTTTGGGCAACCTGGTCGCCGACCTGGTGATCCCTTGGGTCGACCCGCGTATCGACATCAAAAAACACTAGGAACATCACCATAGGTAAGGGGCTGGAGCATGAATCGCAAAGCATTATCCTTGGCCATCGCGGCTGCGTTGTTTGCCGGCAATCTGTTGGCCGATGACTTTGATCCAAACGCCAAAGACGGTGGCGCAGCGGTGATTACCTATCAAAACGACGTGGCCACCCTCGACCCGGCCATCGGTTATGACTGGCAGAACTGGTCGATGATCAAAAGCCTGTTCGACGGGCTGATGGATTACAAGCCAGGTACCACGGAACTGACCAAGAACCTGGCGTCGGACTACAGCATCTCCGAGGATGGCACCGTCTATACCTTCACCTTGAAGAAAGGCGTGAAGTTCCACAACGGTCGCGAACTCAAGGCCAGCGACGTGAAGTACTCCCTGGAGCGTACCGTCAACCCGAAAACCCAGAGCCCGGGTGCGGGTTTCTTCAGTTCGATCGTGGGCTATGAAGACATGGCGGCCAGCAAGGCCGAGCAGTTGGCGGGCATTGAGGTCGTCGACGATTACACCGTCAAGATCACGCTCAAGTCGGCAAATGCGACGTTCCTGCAGGTGATGGCGATCAACTTTTCCTTTGTCGTACCCAAGGAGGAGGTCGAGAAGTGGGGCGCCGACTTCGGCAAACACCCGGTGGGCACCGGTGCCTACAGCCTGGCGGAGTGGAAGCTGGGGCAGCAGATTCTGTTCAAGAAGAACCCGGACTATTTCAAGGCGGGCCTGCCGCACCTCGACACGATCGCCTTTGAGGTCGGCCAGGATCCGATGGTCGCGTTGTTGCGTTTGCAAAAGGGCGAGGTCGACATCGCGGGCGACGGTGTACCGCCGGCCAAGTTCCTCGAGTTCAAGAACGACCCCAAGTTCAAGAGCCTGGTGGTCACCGGTGATCAATTGCAAACCGGCTACCTGACCCTGAAAACCACACTGCCGCCCTTCGACAACCTCAAGGTGCGCCAGGCAGTGAACATGGCGATCAGCAAGGATCGCATCGTGCGCATCATCAACGGCCGTGCGGTCCCGGCCAACCAGCCGCTGCCGCCCGCGATGCCGGGCTACGACAAGGACTACAAAGGCTACGCCTACGATGTCGAAGGCGCGAAGAAGCTCTTGGCCGAAGCCGGTTTCGACAAGGGTTTCGACACCGAGATGTACGTGATGAACACCGACCCGCAGCCGCGTATCGCCCAGGCTATCCAGCAAGACCTGGCGAAGGTCGGGGTGCGTGTGAAGATCAAGTCCCTGGCGCAGGCCAACGTGATTGCGGCAGGCGGTTCCAAGGATCAGGCGCCGATGGTGTGGTCCGGCGGCATGGCCTGGATTGCCGACTTCCCGGACCCCTCGAACTTCTACGGGCCGATCCTGGGCTGTGACAGTGCGGTGGACGGTGGCTGGAACTGGGCGCTGTATTGCAACAAGAGCCTGGATGCGCTGGCCGCCAAGGCCGACAGCATGGCCAAGCCGGAGCAACAGGCCGAACGGACTGCGCTGTGGAAGAAGATCTTCATCGATGTGATGGCCGATGCGCCGTGGGTCCCGATCTTCAACGAACAGCGCTTCACCGTGCGCTCCTCGCGCATGGGCGGCAGCGACGCACTGTATGTCGATCCGGTGCACATCCCGGTCAACTACAACTACATCTACCTGAAATAAAGCGCAGCCGGCCTGCCACCACGCCTTCCGGGCGTGGTCTTTACGCGGAGTTTTCTCCCTATGTGCCAGAACTGCCTGGTCAAGACCATTCACAGCGTCAACAGCCATTTCGGCTGGGACAACAGCATCGAACCGACCGCCCGGGTGGCGCCAGGTGCCATGCTGGAGTTCTGCTGTCGCGATTCGTCCAACGGCTTCTTCACGCCGCAATCGACGGTAGACGATGTCGGCAAGGTGCCGTTCGATACGATCAACCCTGTCACCGGGCCGATTTTTGTCGAGGGTGCCGAGCCTGGCGACGTGCTGAAAATCACCCTCGACAGCTTCAAGCCGAGCGGCTTCGGCTGGACAGCCAACATCCCGGGTTTTGGCCTGCTTGCGGACCAGTTCACGGACCCCGCCCTGATGCTGTGGCACTACGACAAAGTGGCCCTGAGCCCGGCGGCCTTCAGTGATTTCGCCAAGGTTCCGCTCAAGCCCTTCGCTGGCACCATCGGCCTGGCGCCGGCATTGGCGGGCTTGCACTCGGTGGTGCCCCCGCGCCGGGTCGGCGGCAACCTGGACATTCGCGACCTGTCGGCCGGCACTACGCTGTATCTGCCGGTGGAGGTCAGCGGCGCCTTGTTGTCGATTGGCGATACCCACGCGGCGCAAGGCGATGGTGAGGTGTGCGGCACCGCGATCGAAAGCGCAATGGATGTGGTGGTGAAGCTGGACCTGATCAAGAACACCCCCCTGGCAACACCGCGCTTCAGCACCCCAGGCCCCGTGACCCGTCACCTGGACGGTGCGGGCTACGAAGCCTTCACCGGCATTGGCCCGGACTTGATGCAAGCCGCACGTCAGGCCGTCAGCAACACCATCGACTGGCTGTGCCGTGAGCACCACATGCCCGCCGAGCAGGCGTACATGTTGTGTTCGGTGTGTGGCGATTTGCGCATCAGCGAGATCGTCGACCTGCCCAATTGGGTCGTGTCGTTCTACTTCCCGAAAATCGTATTTGCCTGATGGCTCGCCAACGACTTGGCGTTTATCGCTTCACGCGTGAGGAGCTTTGATGAGTAACGGGACCTCCCAGCCGATTTTGTCGGTGCAGCAGTTGTCCATCGATGTCGGCATGGGGGCCAGCTCCCGGCGCGTGGTCGATCACCTGAGCTTCGACCTGTTCGCCGGCCAGACACTGTGTATCGCCGGGGAGTCCGGCAGTGGTAAATCGCTGTCGTCGCTGGCGATCATGGGGCTGTTGCCCAAGGCGGTGCGGGTGGCCGAAGGCGCGATCAGCTTTGAAGGGCGCGACTTGATCGGCGCGCCCGAGCGCGAGTTGCAACGGCTGCGCGGCAAACAGATCGGCATGATTTTCCAGGAACCGATGACGTCGCTCAACCCGCTGATGACCGTAGGCCAACAGCTGCAGGAAACGCTGCGCCGGCACGCACCGCTGGGGCGTCAGGCCCTGCGCCAGCGCGCCCGGGAGATGCTTGAATCGGTGCGCATGCCGCAGGTGGAAAAACGCCTGCAGCAGTATCCCCATGAGCTGTCCGGTGGCATGCGCCAGCGTGTGATGATCGCGATGGCCATGCTCTGTCGGCCCAAAGTGCTGATCGCCGATGAGCCGACCACCGCGCTGGACGTGACCATCCAGGCGCAGATCCTGGAACTGATGCGCGAACTGCAACAGGTCTACGGCACCAGCTTGCTGATGATCACGCACGACATGGGGGTGGTCGCTGAAATGGCCGACCAGGTGGTGGTGATGAACCATGGGCGCACCGAAGAACAAGCGCCCGTGCGGCAGCTATTCACCCAGCCCCAGGCCGACTACACCCGTAAATTGCTCGCGGCGGTGCCCGTGCTGGGCACGGCGGGCCAGCCGGGCGACGTCAGCCAGCAACCGGTGGTCTTGCAGGTGCGCGACTTGTCCGTGCGCTTTCCTGTGCGCATGGGCTGGTTCGAAGAAGACAAACAGGTGCACGCGGTAGAAGGGCTCAACTTTGAACTGCGCCAAGGCGAAACCCTGGGGCTGGTGGGGGAGAGTGGCTGTGGTAAATCCACCACCGGTAAGGCCCTGATGAATATGCTGGCCTATCAAGGCAGCGTGCAGTTGTTCGGCAAAGAGTTGAACGGCTTGCACGGCGCCGAACTGCAGGCCGTGCGCCGCGATATCCAAATGGTCTTCCAAGACCCCTACGCGGCCCTGAACCCACGCAAAAACATCCTGGAGCTGGTAGGCGAGCCGCTGTTGATCCATGACCAATTGCCACGGGCGCAACGACAGGAACGTGTCGCCGAACTGCTACGCCAGGTCGATATGCCGGCTGACGCCATGTACCGCTATCCGCACCAGTTCTCGGGCGGGCAACGCCAGCGTATCTGCATTGCCCGCGCATTGGCGCTCAACCCCAAAGTCATCATCGCCGATGAATCCGTCTCCGCCCTCGACGTATCAGTGCAGGCCCAAGTGCTTGAGCTGTTGGAACACTTGCGCGAACAGCATCGACTCAGCTACCTGTTCATTTCCCACGACATGGCCGTGGTCGAGCGCATCTGCCATCGCGTCGCGGTGATGTATGGCGGCCAGATAGTCGAGATCGGCCGCCGTGATCACGTGCTGCACAACCCCCAGCACCCCTACACCAAACGCCTGCTCAGCGCCGTGCCGATGCCTGATGTCGACCAGAAACGTGATTTCAAGGCGTTGCTGCAAGAGTTCGAGCAACCCAGCCCGATCAAGGGCAAGGGGTTTGAAGCGCCGCTGCAGAAGTTTCGTGAAGTGGGCGGTGGGCATTGGGTGGCGGTGGGGTAGTCGATCGCGATTGCGCTCTGGCCGGGCCGATGGCCAGACACAAAAAAACCGGCTCAAGTGGCCGGTTTCTCTGTTGCTGAAAGCCTGGTAGAGACTTTCAGATACTGCTATATGGTGCCCCGAGGGAGACTCGAACTCCCACTCCTTTCGAAAACGGATTTTGAATCCGCCGCGTCTACCAATTCCGCCATCAGGGCTCAATGGCGGCGAAGTATAGAGAGGTGATTACCGTTGGTCAATCACGTTTCATGGTCTATTTTCACTATTTCCGCTAGACTTCCCGGCCCTGCTAGACGAACCCCATCATGCGCGTTGCTGACTTTACTTTTGAACTCCCGGATTCGCTGATTGCTCGCCACCCTTTGGCCGAGCGTCGCGCCAGTCGACTGTTGACCCTGGACGGGGTCAGCGGTGCCCTTGCACACCGTCAATTCACTGATTTGCTTGAGCATTTGCGCCCAGGCGACTTGATGGTCTTCAACAATACCCGGGTGATTCCGGCGCGGCTGTTTGGCCAGAAAGCTTCCGGCGGCAAGCTGGAAATTCTGGTGGAGCGGGTGCTGGACAGCCATCGTGTGCTGGCCCATGTGCGCTCCAGCAAGTCGCCCAAACCAGGGTCGAGCATCCTGATTGATGGCGGTGGCGAAGCCCAGATGGTGGCGCGCCATGACGCGTTGTTCGAACTCAAGTTTGCCGAGGAAGTGTTGCCGCTGCTGGAGCGTGTCGGCCATATGCCGTTGCCTCCTTATATAGACCGCCCCGACGAAGATTCGGACCGCGAGCGCTATCAGACGGTGTACTCCCAGCGCCTGGGCGCGGTCGCTGCGCCGACTGCCGGGTTGCATTTCGACCAGCCGCTGCTGGATGCGATTGCCGCCAAGGGCGTCGAGACTGCCTATGTGACCCTGCACGTGGGGGCCGGGACGTTTCAGCCGGTGCGTGTGGATAACATCGAAGACCACCATATGCACAGCGAATGGCTGGAAGTCAGCCAGGACGTCGTGGACGCGGTCGACGCGTGCAAGGCGCGCGGTGGGCGAGTGGTCGCAGTGGGCACCACCAGTGTGCGTTCCCTGGAGAGTGCGGCGCGCGATGGCGTGCTCAAGCCGTTCAGTGGCGACACCGATATCTTTATCTACCCAGGCCGGCCATTCCATGTGGTCGATTGCCTGGTCACCAACTTCCATTTGCCCGAATCCACGCTATTGATGCTGGTCTCGGCATTTGCCGGTTACCCCGAGACCATGGCCGCCTACCAGGCCGCCATCGATAACGGGTACCGTTTTTTCAGCTACGGTGATGCGATGTTTATCACCCGTAATCCGGCGCCGCGCGGCCCAGAGGAACAACTATGAGTCGTATGTCGTTTGAATTGTTGGCCACCGACGGCAAGGCCCGTCGCGGTCGCCTGACCTTCCCCCGTGGCACCGTGGAGACCCCGGCGTTCATGCCGGTCGGCACCTACGGCACCGTCAAGGGCATGCTGCCGCGTGACATCGTTGCCACCGGCGCCGAGATCATCCTCGGCAACACCTTCCACCTGTGGCTGCGCCCGGGCACGGAAGTGATCAAGAAGCATGGCGACCTGCACGATTTCATGAAGTGGCAAGGCCCGATCCTCACCGACTCCGGTGGCTTCCAGGTGTTCAGCCTGGGCGCCATGCGCAAGATCAAGGAGGAGGGCGTGACCTTCGCCTCGCCGGTGGATGGTTCCAAGGTGTTCATGGGCCCGGAAGAGTCGATGCAGGTCCAGCGCGACCTGGGCTCCGACATCGTGATGATTTTTGACGAGTGCACGCCGTACCCGGCCGATGAAGACGTGGCGCGCATCTCCATGGAGCTGTCGTTGCGTTGGGCCCAGCGTTCGAAGAATGCCCACGGCGACAACACTGCTGCGCTGTTCGGCATCGTCCAGGGCGGCATGCACGAAAGCCTGCGCAAGCGCTCGCTCGAAGGCCTGGACAAAATCGGTTTCGATGGCCTGGCCATTGGTGGCCTGTCGGTGGGCGAGCCCAAGCACGAGATGATCAAGGTGCTGGACTACCTCCCAGGCCTGATGCCTTCTGACAAACCTCGTTACCTTATGGGCGTTGGCAAACCAGAAGATCTCGTAGAGGGTGTGCGCCGCGGTGTGGACATGTTCGATTGCGTGATGCCAACCCGTAATGCCCGCAATGGGCATCTGTTCATTGATACAGGCGTGCTGAAGATCCGTAACGCGTTCCATCGCCATGATGATTCGCCGCTGGATCCCACCTGTGATTGCTACACCTGCCAGAACTTCTCCCGTGCTTATCTGCACCATCTGGACAAATGCGGGGAAATGCTGGGTAGCATGTTGAATACCATCCACAATTTGCGTCACTACCAAGTCCTGATGGCTGGTTTGCGCGAGGCTATTCAACAGGGTACATTGGCCGCCTTTGTCGATGCCTTCTATGCCAAGCGCGGGCTTCCCGTGCCGCCCTTGGACTGAGTTTCCCGACCCTAAGATTCACTATTTGCAACTGGAGTGCTAAATGAGCTTTTTTATCTCTAACGCTATGGCTGACGCCGCTGCACCGGCCGCTGCCGGTCCTATGGGCGGTGGTTTCGAGTGGATTTTCCTGGTCGGCTTCCTGGTCATCTTCTACCTGATGATCTGGCGTCCACAGGCCAAGCGCGCCAAAGAGCAGAAAAACCTGCTGGGCAGCTTGCAAAAAGGTGACGAAGTTGTGACCACCGGCGGTATCGCTGGCAAGATCACCAAGGTTTCCGACGCTTTCGTAGTCCTGGAAGTCTCCGACACCGTTGAAATGAAGTTCCAGAAAGGCGCCATCGCCGCCACGCTGCCTAAAGGCACGCTCAAAGCGATCTGAGTAACAACTTTTACCAATCGACGGGGCGCGCAAGGCGCCCCGCGTCATAAGCGGGCGGCGTGATGCTGAACAAATACCCTCTGTGGAAATACGTACTGATCCTGGCGGTGCTGGCGATCGGTTTTATTTATTCCGCTCCCAATCTCTATCCTGATGACCCTGCGATCCAGATCACTGGCGCCAGCACTTCGCTGCAGGTCAATCAGGCTGATCTGGACCGCGCGAGCAAAGCGCTCACTGACGCGGGAATCCAGGTCAAGGCGGCAACATTGGCAGCTGATGCGAAGGGCGGCTTGTTGCGCCTGACCAAGCAGGAAGACCAATTGCCGGCCAAGGATGTCGTGCGCAAGGTGATGGGTGATGACTACGTAGTCGCGCTTAACCTGGCACAGACCACGCCAAAATGGCTGCGGAGCATCGGCGCACACCCGATGAAACTGGGCCTGGACTTGTCCGGTGGTGTGCACTTCCTGTTGGAAGTGGACATGGACAAAGCCCTCGACGCACGCATGAAAGTCTACGAAGGCGATGTGAAGAGCCTGCTGCGCAAAGAGCGCCTGCGTTATCGCAGCCTGCCGCAGCTCAACGGTGCCATCCAGCTGGGCTTTGCTGACGAGGCTATCCGTGAACAGGCGCGCGCCCTGATTCGCAAGAGCTTCAACGATTTCGACATTGTGCCCGCCGACCTCAATGGTCAGCCGGTGCTGCGTCTGGCGATGACCCCGGCCAAGCTGGCGGAAATCCGTGAATACTCCATCAAGCAGAACTTGACCACGGTCCGTAACCGCGTCAACGAGCTGGGTGTGGCCGAGCCTCTGGTTCAGCGCCAGGGTGCCAACCGCATCGTGGTCGAACTGCCGGGTGTGCAGGACACTGCTGAAGCCAAGCGGATCCTGGGCAAGACTGCCAACCTTGAATTCCGCCTGGCCGCCGAGCCGGGTGCTTCCAAGGCCACCTCCGAGACTTTCGAGTTCCGTGAAGGCAACCGTCCTCCAGCGCAGATCGAGCGTAGTCTGATCATCACGGGCGACCAGGTGACAGACGCCAAGGCCGGTTTCGGTGAGCATGGCACGCCTGAAGTGAACATCCGCCTGGATGGTCATGGTGGCGAACTGATGAGCCGCGCAACCCGCAGCAACGTCGGTCGCAGCATGGCGGTGATCTTCATCGAGCAGCGTCCGGTAACCACTTACGTCAAGCAAATGGTCAATGGCGTCGAAAAAGACGTCGCGGTGCAGACCTTCAAGGAAGAGAAGAAGATCATCAGCCTGGCGACCATCCAGTCGCCACTGGGTGCTCAATTCCGCATCACTGGCCTGAACGGCCAAGGCGAATCTTCCGAGTTGGCCCTGCTGCTGCGTGCTGGTGGCCTGGCTGCGCCGATGTACTTCGCTGAAGAACGCACCATCGGTCCAAGCCTGGGTGCCGACAACATCACCAAGGGTGTCGATGCGTCGCTGTGGGGCATGTTGTTCGTGTCCCTGTTCATCATCGCCATCTATCGCTTCTTTGGCGTCATCGCCACCGTCGCGCTGGCGGGCAACATGGTCATGCTGCTGGCCTTGATGTCGCTGCTGGGGGCTACACTGACCCTGCCGGGTATCGCCGGTATCGTACTCACCATGGGTATGGCGGTGGACGCCAACGTGCTGATCTTCTCGCGGATTCGTGAAGAGATCGCGGCGGGCATGAGCGTGCAGAGGGCAATCAACGAAGGTTTCGGCCGGGCATTCACGGCAATTCTCGACTCCAACCTGACCACGTTGCTGGTTGGCGGGATTCTCTTTGCCATGGGCACCGGTCCGGTCAAGGGCTTTGCGGTGACCATGTCCCTCGGTATCTTTACCTCGATGTTCACGGCCATCATGGTGACCCGCGCAATGGTCAACCTGATCTTTGGCGGGCGTGACTTCAAGAAGTTGTGGATTTAAGGGGCTGCCATGTTACGTACAATCAACTTCATGGGCGTTCGCAACGTTGCGTTCGGCGTCACTGTGCTCCTTACCGTCCTGGCGTTGTTCAGCTGGTTCCATAAGGGCCTGAACTACGGTCTGGACTTCACCGGCGGTACGCTCATCGAGCTGACCTACGAGAAGCCGGCCGACGTAACCAAGGTGCGTACCCAACTGAACGAGGCCGGTTATCACGAGGCCATCGTGCAGAGTTTTGGCGCGACCACCGACCTGCTGGTGCGTATGCCTGGCGAAGACCCGCAACTGGGTCACCAGGTAGCGGAGGCCTTGCTCAAGGTCGGCGGCGACAACCCGGCGTCGGTCAAGCGCGTCGAGTTCGTCGGCCCGCAGGTGGGTGAAGAACTGCGCGACCAAGGCGGCCTCGGCATGCTGATGGCGCTGGCCGGCATCATGATCTACCTGGCCTTCCGCTTTCAGTGGAAGTTCGGGGTTGGTGCCATTGTCTCGCTGATCCACGACGTGATCGTGACCGTGGGTATCCTGGCGTACTTCCAGATCACCTTCGACCTGACAGTATTGGCGGCGGTGCTGGCGATCATTGGTTACTCCCTCAACGACACCATCGTGGTATTTGACCGGGTTCGCGAGAACTTCCGGGTACTGCGCAAGGCGACGTTGATCGAGAACATCAACATATCCACCACCCAGACCCTGTTGCGCACCATGGCGACGTCGATCTCCACCTTGCTGGCGATTGCCGCATTGATGATCTTCGGTGGCGACAACCTGTGGGGCTTCTCCCTGGCGCTGTTTATCGGCGTACTGGCGGGCACCTACTCGTCGATCTACATCGCCAACGTGGTGCTGATCTGGCTGAACCTCAACAGCGAAGACCTTATTCCTCCTGTTGCGACAGACAAGGAGGTCGACGACCGCCCTTGATGGGTGTTTGTTGATCTGCTGTTACAAAGAAGGCGTGAGTATTGAACTCGCGCCTTTTTTTTTGCTCCAAGGCTGGGTATAGCGCGGACGTTTCAGTCCGCTTGTGATGGTCAGGAGGTTCACGTGAACAAGTCGTTACTGGTTGGTGCGGTATTGGGTGCTGTCGGTGTGACTGCCGGGGGTGCTGTTGCCACCTACAGCCTGGTAAAAAGCGGCCCTGAGTATGCGCAAGTGCTGGCGGTGCAGCCGGTCAAGACCCAGATCAAAACCCCTCGTGAAGTCTGCAAGGACGTCACCGTGACCCGGCAACGTCCGGTGCAGGATCAGCATCAAATCGCCGGTACCGTGGTTGGCGCCCTGGCCGGCGGCCTGCTGGGTAATCAGATCGGCGGCGGTACTGGCAAGAAGATTGCCACCGTAGCCGGTGCAGTGGGTGGTGGTTATGCCGGTAACAAGGTTCAGGAAGGCATGCAGAACCGTGATACCTACACCACCACCCAGACGCGCTGTAACACCGTCAACGACATCAGTGACAAGGTTGTCGGGTATGACGTGCGTTACAACCTGGATGGCAAGGAAGGATCGGTGCGTATGGAGCGTGATCCTGGTAGCCAGATCCCTGTGGATAAAGAGGGTCGCCTGATCCTCGGCCAGAATCAGCAGTAATACCAAGTCTGGCGAAGTTCAAAGTGTGGGAGCGGGCTTGCTCGCGAAAGCGGTGGGTCTGTACCGGTAAGCTAGCTGGCAGAGCGCTATCGCAGGCAAGCCAGCTCCCACATTGGGCATTGCCCAAATCGGTAGGAGCTGGTTCCGGCCAAATCCCAGGCATAAAAAAAGCACCCCTCGGGGTGCTTTTTTGTGCTCGCTCGCTTAACGCTTCAGCGAAGCCGGCAGGTGCGGCTGGATCGCCGTCAGTACTGCCTTGAAGCATTTGGTGTTGCCTGCAACCACGTGACCCTTCTCCAGGAAGTCGTGGCCGCCGGTGAAGTCGCTCACCAGGCCACCGGCTTCTTGAATCAGCAGGGCGCCTGCAGCCATGTCCCACTCGGACAGGCCTGATTCCCAGAACGCATCAAAACGACCGGCGGCCACGTAGGCCAGGTCCAGGCTGGCTGCACCGGCGCGGCGGATGCCGGCGGTCTGGCCAACCAGGGCGCGGAACATGCCCAGGTAGTTTTCCAGGTTGTCCATCTGGTCATCACGGAACGGGAAGCCGGTGCCCAGCAGGGCGCCGTCCAGGCTGGTGCGACCGCTGACGCGCAGGCGACGACCGTTCAGCTGGGCGCCACGGCCACGGCTGGCGGTGAATTCTTCCTGGCGAACCGGGTCGAGTACGACTGCGTGTTCCAGGCGGCCACGGTATTTGCAGGCAATGCTCACGGCAAAGTGCGGGATGCCGCGCAGGAAGTTGGTGGTGCCATCCAGTGGGTCGATGATCCACAGGTAGTCTTCGCCTTCGCCACTGCCTTTGTGCAGGCCGGTTTCTTCGCCGAGGATGCCGTGGGTAGGGTAGGCCTTGCGCAGGGCGTCGATGATTTTCTGTTCGGCGGCGCGATCCACCTCGGATACATAATCCTTGGCGTCTTTTTCGTCGACCTTGATGGTATCCAGGCGCTCGATGGAGCGGAAGATCAATTCACTGGCGCTGCGGGCGGCGCGCAGCGCGATATTCAGCATGGGCTGCATGGATGTGTCACCTAAGGTTGTTAAAGAAAGCCGAGCATTCTAGCAGAAACTTTCTTCAGGTGAAGGACGACGTTCGCTTTCATGGCATAACCTTAGGCTGTTCTGTAAGATTTGCTCCCCTTTCCCGTGTCCGAGAGCGCCTCCCTTGCTGCAAAACATTCGTGTCGTCCTCGTCAATACCAGTCACCCCGGCAATATCGGCGGGGTGGCGCGGGCTATGAAGAACATGGGGCTGACGCGCCTGGTGCTGGTGGAGCCACGTGTGTTCCCACACCATGAGGCCGACGCTCGCGCCTCCGGCGCCAATGACATCCTGGAAAAAGCCCAGGTCGTCGCCAGCCTGGAAGATGCTCTGGTCGGTTGTAATCTGGTGCTCGGCACCAGCGCCCGCGACCGCCGCATTCCCTGGCCGCTGCTCGATCCTCGCGAATGCGGGGCCAAAGTGGTCGAAGAGGCGGCCGGCGGCGCCGAAATCGCCTTGGTATTTGGTCGTGAAGACTCCGGCCTGACCAATGACGAGCTGCAGCGATGTCATTTTCACGTGCACATCCCATCGGACCCTGAATTCAGCTCGCTGAACCTCGGGGCCGCCGTGCAAGTGTTGAGTTATGAAGTGCGAATGGCCTGGTTGGCGGCACAAGGCCAGCCGAGCAAGATGGAGAAGGACGAGGTTGCATCCACCAAAAGTGGCGAGTTGGCCACCATGGATGAGCTGGAGCGGTTCTATGAACACCTGGAGCAAACCCTGGTGGCCATCGAATTCCTCGATCCGGAAAAACCACGGCACTTGATGGCGCGCCTGCGCAGGCTTTACGGACGCAGCTCGGTCAGCCGGGCAGAAATGAATATATTGCGTGGCATCCTCACGGAAACCCAGAAAGCGGCCCGTGGCGAGCTTCTTAAGCGGAAGGATTAAAAATGTTCGAGCGTTTGCGAGAAGATATCCAGAGTGTTTTCCACCGTGACCCGGCGGCGCGCAACGCCTTTGAAGTGCTGACCTGCTATCCCGGGATGCATGCGATCTGGATTCACCGTTTGTCCGGTGCCTTGTGGGGTATGGGCTGGAAGTGGCTGGCGCGGCTGGTGTCGAACTTCGGTCGCTGGCTGACCGGGATCGAGATTCATCCGGGGGCCAAGGTGGGTCGTCGCTTCTTTATCGACCATGGCATGGGCATCGTTATTGGTGAAACCGCCGAGATTGGTGACGATGTGACCCTTTACCAGGGCGTGACTCTGGGGGGCACCACCTGGAACAAGGGCAAGCGTCACCCGACCCTTGAAAATGGCGTGGTGGTCGGGGCGGGGGCCAAGGTCCTGGGGCCGTTTACCGTCGGTGCCGGGGCCAAGGTTGGCTCCAATGCCGTAGTCACCAAGGCGGTGCCGCCAGGCGCCACCGTGGTAGGGATTCCCGGGCGGATCATCGTCAAACCGGAAGTCGGCGATGAGCAGGAGGCCAAACGAAAGGCCATGGCCGAGAAAATCGGCTTCGATGCCTACGGCGTCAGCGAAGACATGCCGGACCCGGTGGCGCGCGCCATTGGCCAGTTGCTCGACCATCTGCAGGCGGTAGACGGCAAGTTGGACGGCATGTGCGGCGCGCTGAAGGATCTGGGCAGTCCCTACTGTGCGAAGGATCTGCCTGAGTTGCGCGAAGAAGACTTCGCCGAAATAAAGGACGAAGCCGCCACCAAGGCCGGCTGAGTCCTCGCGATCATCGCAAGCCCCCCCCTGTGGGAGCGGGCTTGCCCGCGAAGGCGGTGTCTCAGTCGCCTAAACGAATGGCTGACCCACCGCCTGCGCGAACAAGCCAGCTCCCACAATTGATCTGCCGCGTGCCTGGCAATGCAGGTTGTCCGCTGCCGCTGTTCGATCCCACCCCGTCCTGCTACAATTCGCGCGCCCTTTTTACGGGTATTCCTGACTAAAGTACTAGGTCTTATAGTTGACTTAAATACTCGGGAATCGCATACTTGCTCCCATTCTGAAACACCTTGGTACTTGTCCATGAGACTGACTACAAAAGGCCGTTACGCGGTGACCGCCATGCTTGACCTGGCCCTGCACGCGCAAAACGGGCCGGTGTCCCTGGCCGATATCTCCGAGCGCCAAGGCATTTCCCTGTCTTACCTTGAGCAACTGTTCGCCAAGTTGCGCCGCAGTAACCTGGTTTCCAGTGTGCGCGGCCCGGGCGGCGGTTATCAGTTGTCCCGCGACATGCAGGGCATCCAGGTTGCCCAGGTGATCGACGCGGTGAATGAATCCGTCGATGCCACCAAGTGCCAGGGCCTGGGTGATTGCCATGCCGGCGACACCTGCCTGACGCACCACTTGTGGTGTGACCTGAGCCTGCAGATCCATGAGTTTTTGAGTGGTATCAGCTTGGCTGATCTTGTGACTCGCCGTGAGGTGCAGGAAGTAGCCCAGCGTCAGGACCAGCGCCGATGCAACACCAAGGCGCCGCGCCTGGACAAGATTGAAGCGTCCGCCGTCGAGTGACAGCCGCAGAGCTAACGGCACGCCAGCCAGCCTGATTTAGGAGAAAGTCCATGAAATTGCCGATTTACCTTGATTACTCAGCGACCACCCCGGTTGATCCGCGTGTCGCGCAAAAGATGAGCGAGTGCCTGCTGGTTGACGGAAACTTCGGCAACCCGGCCTCTCGCTCCCACGTTTTTGGCTGGAAGGCCGAGGAAGCGGTGGAGAACGCTCGTCGCCAGGTCGCAGACCTGGTCAATGCCGACCCGCGTGAAATCGTCTGGACTTCCGGTGCCACCGAGTCCGACAACCTGGCAATCAAGGGCGCCGCGCATTTCTATGCGACCAAGGGCAAGCACCTGATCACCACCAAGATCGAGCACAAGGCCGTCCTCGACACCATGCGCCAACTGGAGCGTGAAGGTTTCGAGGTTACCTACCTTGAGCCGACCACTGACGGTATCGTCACCCCGGCCATGATCGAAGCCGCGATGCGTGAAGACACCATTCTGGTTTCCGTGATCCACGTAAACAACGAAATCGGCACCATCAACGACATCGCCGCCATTGGCGAGCTGACCCGCTCCAAGGGCGTGTTGCTGCATGTCGATGCTGCCCAGTCCACCGGCAAGGTCGACATCGACCTGTCCAAGCTGAAAGTCGACCTGATGTCGTTCTCGGCCCACAAGACCTACGGCCCCAAAGGCATTGGCGCGCTGTACGTGAGCCGCAAGCCACGTGTGCGCATCGAAGCCACCATGCACGGCGGCGGTCACGAGCGCGGCATGCGTTCGGGCACCCTGGCGACCCACCAGATCGTGGGCATGGGCGAAGCCTTCCGCGTAGCCAAGGAAGACATGGCTGCCGAAAACGTGCGCATCAAGGCCCTCAGCGATCGCTTCTACAAGCAGGTCGAGAACCTTGAAGAGCTGTACATCAACGGCAGCATGACCGCCCGCGTACCGCACAACCTGAATTTGAGCTTCAACTACGTTGAAGGCGAGTCGCTGATCATGGCGCTCAAGGACCTGGCGGTTTCGTCTGGTTCGGCCTGCACCTCGGCCTCCCTTGAGCCGTCCTATGTCCTGCGCGCCCTGGGCCGCAACGACGAGTTGGCGCACAGTTCCATCCGCTTTACGTTCGGCCGTTTCACCACCGAAGAAGAAGTTGACTACGCGGCGCAGAAAGTCTGCGAAGCGGTCACCAAGCTGCGCACTCTGTCGCCGCTGTGGGACATGTTCAAAGACGGTGTCGATATTTCCAAGATCGAGTGGGCGGCACACTAAATATAGAAGCCGCCACCCAAGCTCTGTAGGAACGTGGCGGAAAACGCAGGCGTTTCTACAGGGTTCCAGAGCGGCCCTGATGAGTGAGGATTGAGTACCATGGCTTACAGCGAAAAGGTCATCGACCACTACGAAAACCCGCGCAACGTCGGCAAGATGGACGCGGAAGATCCTGATGTCGGCACCGGCATGGTCGGCGCTCCGGCGTGCGGCGACGTCATGCGCCTGCAGATCAAGGTCAACGAGCAGGGCATCATCGAAGATGCCAAGTTCAAGACCTATGGCTGCGGTTCGGCCATCGCCTCCAGCTCCCTGGCGACCGAGTGGATGAAAGGCAAGACTCTGGATGAAGCAGAGACCATCAAGAACACTCAGCTGGCCGAAGAACTGGCCCTGCCGCCAGTGAAAATTCACTGCTCGGTACTCGCAGAAGACGCCATCAAGGCGGCCGTTCGCGACTACAAGCAGAAGAAAGGCTTGATCTAAGCATTTGGCGACGAGTAAGGAGTCAACGATGGCTATCAGCATGACAGAAGCGGCTGCGCGGCACGTGCGACGCTCCCTGGATGGGCGCGGTAAAGGTGAGGGGATTCGTCTGGGTGTGCGCACCACGGGCTGTTCCGGCCTTGCCTATGTGCTGGAGTTCGTCGACGAGGTGGTTGCGGAAGACCAGGTGTTCGAAAGTCACGGCGAGAAAGTGATCATCGACCCTAAAAGCCTGACCTACCTGGACGGCACCGAGCTCGATTTCGTCAAGGAAGGGTTGAACGAAGGCTTCAAGTTCAACAACCCCAACGTGCGCGGTGAATGTGGCTGCGGCGAAAGCTTCAACATCTGAGGCTATTTGTGGGTACTCCTTGTCATTTCGCTTTATTCGAGTTGCAGCCGAGTTTTCGCCTGGACCTCGAACAGCTTGCCACGCGCTACCGTGAATTGGCGCGTGGGGTGCATCCGGACCGCTTTGCCGACGCTTCCGAGCGTGAGCAACGCCTGGCGCTGGAGCAGTCAGCCAGCCTCAACGAAGCCTATCAGACGCTCAAAAGCCCTCCCAAGCGCGCGCGTTACCTGCTCGCCATGGGCGGTCGCGAGTTGCCGCTGGAAGTTACGGTCCATGACCCTGATTTCCTGATGCAGCAGATGCAATGGCGCGAGGAGCTCGAAGACTTGCAGGACGAGGCCGATCTGGCTGGCGTCGCGGTCTTCAAGCGCCGTCTGAAAGTGGCCCAGGATGAGCTCAACGAAAGCTTCGCAGCTTGTTGGGATGATGCAGCGCAGCGTGAACAGGCCGAACGCCTGATGCGGCGCATGCAGTTCCTCGACAAGCTCACTTACGAAGTGCGCCAGTTAGAAGAGCGCCTCGACGATTAACCCAGTGCTGCACAGATTGCACGCCTGATAGACAGATAAGACCTGATTACCATGGCTCTACTGCAGATCGCCGAACCCGGCCAAAGTCCTCAACCGCACCAGCGTCGCCTGGCGGTTGGCATCGACTTGGGTACTACCAATTCACTGGTCGCCGCACTGCGCAGCGGTCTCTCCGAGCCGCTGCCCGATGCTGATGGCCAGGTGATCCTGCCGTCCGCCGTGCGCTATCACGCTGACCGCACCGAAGTGGGCGAGTCGGCCAGGCTCGCGGCCTCTACCGATCCGTTGAACACGGTGTTGTCGGTCAAGCGCTTGATGGGTCGTGGGTTGTCCGACGTCAAGCAATTGGGCGATCAACTGCCGTACCGCTTTGTCGGCGGTGAATCCCATATGCCGTTTATCGACACCATCCAAGGCCCGAAAAGCCCGGTGGAAGTGTCGGCCGATATCCTCAAGGTCCTGCGCCAGCGCGCCGAAACCACCTTGGGCGGCGAGCTGGTAGGGGCGGTGATCACCGTTCCGGCATATTTCGATGATGCCCAGCGCCAAGCCACCAAGGATGCGGCGAAACTGGCCGGCCTCAATGTCTTGCGCCTGCTCAACGAGCCAACCGCTGCTGCCGTGGCCTATGGCCTGGACCAGCATGCCGAAGGCCTGGTCGCGATTTACGACCTGGGTGGCGGTACTTTTGATATTTCCATCCTGCGCCTGACTGGCGGTGTTTTCGAAGTCCTGGCTACCGGTGGCGACAGTGCCCTGGGGGGTGACGACTTCGACCACGCCATCGCCGGTTGGATCATCACCAGCGCCGGCTTGTCCGCCGACCTCGATCCGGGCGCCCAGCGCAATCTGCTGCAAACGGCCTGCGCGGCCAAAGAAGCCCTGACTGACGCTGCATCTGTTGAGGTTTCCTACGGCTCATGGTCGGCTCAACTGACCCGTGAAGCCTTCGATGCGCTGATCGAGCCGATGGTTGCCCGTAGTCTGAAAGCCTGCCGTCGCGCCGTGCGTGACTCCGGTATCGAGCTGGAAGAAGTTGGCGCAGTGGTCATGGTTGGCGGTTCGACCCGTGTGCCACGGGTTCGCGAAGCCGTGGCCGAAGCCTTTGGTCGTCAGCCGCTGACCGAAATCGATCCGGATCAAGTGGTGGCCATTGGTGCTGCGATCCAGGCCGATACCCTGGCTGGCAACAAGCGAGAGGGTGGCGAACTGCTTCTGCTCGACGTGATTCCGTTGTCCCTGGGCCTGGAAACCATGGGTGGCTTGATGGAGAAGGTGATTCCACGCAACACCACCATTCCCGTCGCCCGCGCCCAGGACTTCACCACGTATAAAGATGGCCAGACGGCCATGATGATTCATGTGCTGCAAGGCGAGCGTGAGCTGATCAGCGACTGCCGCTCCCTGGCGCGCTTTGAATTGCGCGGCATCCCGGCGATGGTCGCGGGTGCAGCGAAGATTCGCGTGACCTTCCAGGTCGACGCCGATGGCCTGCTCAGTGTGGCCGCGCGTGAGTTGGGCTCGGGCGTTGAAGCCAGTATCCAGGTCAAGCCGTCCTACGGCCTGACCGACGGCGAAATCGCCAAGATGCTCAAGGATTCGTTCCAGTATGCCGGTGATGACAAGGTCGCCCGTGTACTGCGTGAACAGCAAGTCGATGCCCAGCGCCTTCTCGAGGCTGTGCAGGGCGCCCTTGAGGCCGACGGCGAGCGCCTTCTGGATGCTGAAGAACGCCTGGTCATCGACCTGCAGATGCAGGAACTGGCCGAATTGATGAAAGGCACCGATGGTTATGCCATCGAACAACAGACCAAGCGCCTTTCACAAGTAACCGATGCCTTTGCCGCCCGTCGTATGAACCAGACGGTGAAAGCCGCCCTGGCGGGACGCAACCTGAATGAAATTGAGGAATAACTGATGCCGCAGGTCATTTTTCTGCCACACGCCGAGCATTGCCCGGACGGTATGGTCGTGGAGGCTGAGACCGGCAAGTCCCTTCTCGAAGTCGCCCATGACAACCACATCGAGATTGAGAGTGCCTGTGGTGGCGTCAATGCCTGCACCACCTGTCACTGCATTATCCGCGAAGGTTTCAATAGCCTCGAAGAGGCCGATGAGCTGGAAGAGGACTATCTTGATAGGGCATGGGGCCTGGAACCGACTTCGCGCCTGAGCTGTCAGGCAAAGGTGGGGACTGAAGACCTCACCGTCGAAATTCCGAAGTATTCGCTCAACCATGCGGCCGAAGCGCCGCACTGATTCAAGGAAGTGTCATGAGTCTTAAATGGGTTGATGTGCAAGAGATCGCTATTCTGCTGGCCGATGGCCATCCGGATATGGATCCCTATTCGGTGAACTTTGTAGCTTTGCGTGACATGGTCATGGCCTTGCCAGGGTTCGACGACGAGCGGGATCGCGGCGGTGAAAAGGTTCTTGAAGCTATCCAGACTGCCTGGAAAGAAGAACAGGACTGAAGCCTCCCTCACGCAGTTAGGCAATACCCAAGAACCCGCGTATAATTCGCGGGTTTAATTTTTCGCAAATTACCGTTTCTGGAGTTACACCATGGCTGTTCAACGTACTTTCTCCATCATCAAGCCTGACGCTGTTGCAAAAAACGTCATCGGCGAGATCACCACTCGTTTCGAAAAAGCCGGCCTGAAGGTTGTAGCTTCGAAACTCAAGCAACTGTCCAAGGCTGAAGCTGAAGGCTTCTACGCTGAGCACAGCGCTCGTGGTTTCTTCGGCGACCTGGTTGCCTTCATGATCTCCGGTCCTGTTGTTGTACAGGTTCTGGAAGGCGAAAACGCTATCGCTCTGAACCGTGAGCTGATGGGCGCTACCAACCCTAAAGAAGCTGCTGCCGGCACCATCCGTGCTGACTTCGCTGACTCCATCGACGCCAACGCTGTACACGGTTCGGACTCCGAAGCCGCTGCTGCTCGCGAAATTTCGTACTTCTTCGCAGCTACTGAAGTAACCACTCGCTAAGCATTGGCTTAAGAGTGAAGGTGAATCCATGACTACATCGACTGTAAAAACCAACCTGCTGGGGCTGACTCAACAGGAAATGGAAAAATTCTTCGACTCAATCGGGGAGAAGCGTTTCCGTGCCGGTCAGGTAATGAAGTGGATTCACCACTTTGGCGTCGACGATTTCGACGCCATGACGAACGTCAGCAAAGCCCTGCGCGACAAGCTCAAGGCTATTGCCGAGGTCCGTGGTCCCGAGGTTGTCAGCGAGGACATCTCCAGCGACGGCACCCGTAAGTGGGTGGTGCGCGTGGCGTCCGGCAGTTGCGTCGAGACCGTCTACATTCCCCAGGGCAAGCGCGGCACTTTGTGCGTTTCGTCCCAGGCAGGCTGTGCCCTGGACTGCAGTTTCTGCTCCACCGGCAAGCAAGGCTTCAATAGCAACCTCACTGCCGCCGAAGTCATCGGCCAGGTGTGGATTGCCAACAAATCCTTTGGCAGCGTCCCGGCAACCGTCGACCGTGCCATCACCAACGTGGTGATGATGGGCATGGGTGAGCCGCTGCTGAACTTCGACAACGTGATTGCGGCCATGCATTTGATGATGGACGACCTGGGCTACGGCATCTCCAAGCGCCGTGTGACCCTGTCGACCTCCGGCGTGGTCCCGATGATCGATGAGCTGGCCAAGCACATCGACGTCTCCCTCGCGTTGTCGCTGCACGCACCCAATGACGCATTGCGTAACCAATTGGTGCCGATCAACAAGAAGTATCCGCTTAAGATGCTGCTCGAGTCTTGCCAGCGTTATATGGCGACCTTGGGTGAGAAGCGCGTGCTGACCATTGAGTACACCATGCTCAAGGACATCAACGACAAGGTCGAACACGCGGTCGAGATGATCGAGTTGCTCAAGAACACCCCGTGCAAGATCAACCTGATCCCGTTCAACCCGTTTCCCCATTCTGGCTACGAGCGGCCGAGCAACAACGCCATCCGCCGTTTCCAGGATCAACTGCACCAGGCAGGCTACAACGTGACTGTGCGCACCACCCGTGGTGAAGACATCGACGCCGCCTGTGGCCAATTGGTCGGACAGGTGCTGGACCGCACCCGTCGTAGCGAGCGTTATATCGCCGTGCGTGAACTGAACGCCGCCGACGATTTGCCGCAAATTGCTGTGAATCGAATCTGAGAGAGGATCTCTATGCCCTTGCGCCTTGCGCTGCTTTTGCTTGTTGCCAGCCTCTCGGTTGGCTGTGTTTCATCGGGCTCTGACAGCCCGTTGCAAACCGGCAAGGGCCGTGACGAAGCGCGTGCTGCCTATGTGCAGTTGGGGCTGGGTTACCTGCGCCAGGGGTTGAGCGAGCAGGCCAAGGTGCCGCTGCAAAAGGCCCTGGCCCTCGACAACCAGGATGCCGACGCCAATGCGGCGCTGGCCCTGGTATTCCAGGCCCAGGCCGAGCCCGAGCTGGCCGACCAGTATTACCAGAAGGCTCTGGCGGTTCGCCCCCATGATCCGCGCCTGCTCAATAACTACGGCAGCTTCCTGTTCCAGCAGGAACGTTATGAACAAGCATCCGGTTATTTCCAGCAGGCAGCCACTGATACCCTATATCCTGAACGTTCGCGGGTTTTCGAGAACCTTGGGGTGACGTCTGTGCGCCTTGGCCAGCGGGAAAAAGCCCGCCAGCAACTGGAAAAAGCCCTGCACCTGAACCAACGCCAGCCACGGGCCTTGCTTGAAATGGCCCAGTTGTCGTTTGAAGACAGGCATTATGTGCCGGCACGTGACTATTACGAGCGTTTTAGCCTGCTCAGTGGGCAAAATGCACGTAGTCTATTGCTCGGTGTGCGCCTGGCCACGGTTCATGAAGAACGCGACAAGGCCGCACGTTTTGGCCAGCAACTAGAACGACTCTATCCCGGTACGCCGGAATATCAGCAATACCTGTCGGAGCAATGATGAAAGCCGCGCACCCGGAAGTTGTAGCCGCTAATCGCGTTAACCCAGGCGAGACCTTGCGTCAGGCCCGCGAAAGCAATGGTTGGTCACTGGAAGAAGTGGCCCTCAAGCTCAATTTGACCACCACTTCCCTGGGCAACCTGGAAAACGGCGCGTTCGACAAACTGCCCGGGCATACCTTCGCCCGCGGTTATATCCGTGCCTACGCCAAGCTGTTGGGCACCGACCAGGCCATCCTGGTCCAGCAATTCGACCAGTTCACCGGTACCGACTCCCAGGGCAGCAACGTGCACGGTCTCGGTCGTATTGAAGAGCCGGTGCGCGTTTCCCACACTATTTTGCGAATTGTCAGCCTGTTGCTGCTGATTGCAGTGATCGGTGGTGGCTTTATCTGGTGGCAGGATCAGACCTCGCTGCGCAGCAAGGACCTGGTCAGCAACGCCCTGGAGCATGTCGAAGTCGAAAGCGCCGACGGCACCACCCAGATCCACCCCCTGGACGAGCCGGAAGACCAGGCTGTGGCCCAGGGCGAGGCCGCAGCTGGAACCAACCTTGACCTGCAAGCGGCTCAACCGCCCGTCGATGCCGGCACTGAATCGGCTCCGGCCACCGTTGCGCCGGCTCCAGCCGTGCCGGCAACCCCGGCCCCGGCCCCGGCCACTGCGGCCCAGGCGCCCGCCGCTCCGGCCCCGACCCCGGTCGCGCCAACGGTAGCCGCCCCTGTCGCCCAGGCGCCTGCCAGTGTGGCCGGCGATGGCCGTCTCCAGATTACCTACGTCGCTGACTGCTGGACACAAGTCACCGATGGCAATGGCAAGGTCCTGTTCAGTGCTTTGAAGCGTAAGGGAGATACGCTTGATCAGGTCGGCAAGCCTCCTTTGACGCTGCGTCTGGGCTTTGCCCGTGGCGCGCAAGTGGCCTACAACGGCCAGCCTGTGGACGTGGCGCCGTTCACCAGTGGCGAGACCGCTCGCCTGAAGTTGGGACAATAGTCATGCACGGCGAATCTCCAATCAAACGTCGCGTATCGCGCAAGATCTGGGTTGGCTCCGTGCCGGTGGGTGGCGATGCCCCCATCGCCGTACAGAGCATGACCAACAGCGACACCAATGATGTGGCGGCCACCGTGGCCCAGATCAACCGCCTGGAGGCTGCGGGCGTCGATATCGTGCGGGTTTCCGTGCCGGATATGGACGCCGCCGAAGCTTTCGGCCGCATCAAGCAACTGGTCAAGGTGCCGTTGGTCGCCGATATTCACTTCGACTACAAGATCGCTCTGCGCGTAGCCGAACTGGGCGTCGACTGTCTGCGGATCAACCCGGGCAACATCGGCCGCGAAGACCGAGTGCGTGCCGTGGTCGACGCTGCCCGCGATCGCGGGATCCCGATCCGTATCGGCGTCAACGCCGGTTCCCTGGAAAAAGACCTGCAAAAGAAATATGGCGAGCCTACTCCGGCAGCGCTGGTCGAGTCCGCACTGCGCCATGTCGAGCACCTTGAACGCCTGAATTTCCAGGACTTCAAGGTCAGCGTAAAGGCTTCCGACGTGTTCATGGCCGTAGAAGCCTACCGCCTGTTGGCCAAGGAAATCGTGCAGCCGTTGCACCTGGGCATCACTGAAGCCGGCGGTTTGCGTTCAGGCACAGTGAAATCTGCAGTAGGTCTCGGTATGCTGCTGGCCGACGGGATTGGCGATACCATTCGCATCTCCCTGGCGGCGGACCCGGTAGAGGAAGTGAAAGTCGGCTACGACATTCTCAAATCCCTGCATCTACGCTCCCGTGGCATCAATTTTATTGCCTGCCCGAGCTGCTCGCGGCAGAACTTCGACGTGGTGAAAACCATGAACGAGTTGGAAGTACGCCTGGAAGACCTGCTGGTGCCGCTGGATGTCGCGGTCATCGGTTGTGTGGTCAACGGGCCAGGTGAGGCCAAAGAGGCACATGTGGGCCTGACCGGCGGTACCCCGAACCTGATTTACATCGACGGCAAGCCGTCGCAGAAATTGACGAATGACAATCTGGTGGATCAGCTGGAAAAGCTGATCCGCGACAAAGCGGCCGAGAAGGTCGCCGCAGACGCAGCGCTGATCGCTCGCGGCTGATTGAACGAATTTAAGGATTTGATGTGAGCAAGTCTCTGCAAGCCATCCGTGGCATGAACGACATCCTGCCCGAACAGACGCCCCTGTGGCGCTATTTCGAGAGCACGGTCGCGCGCCTGCTGGATAACTACGGTTACAAGCAGATCCGCATGCCAATCGTCGAGTTCACCGAGCTGTTCAAGCGCTCCATCGGTGAAGTGACCGACATCGTCGAAAAAGAGATGTACACCTTCGAAGACCGCAACGGCGACTCCCTGACCCTGCGTCCGGAAGGTACCGCTGCGTGCGTGCGCGCCGTGCTCGAACATGGCATCACCGGTGGTGGGCAGACTCAGAAGCTATGGTACATCGGCCCGATGTTCCGGCACGAACGCCCGCAAAAAGGCCGTTACCGCCAGTTTCACCAGATCGGTTGCGAAGTCTTCAACCTCGATGGCCCGGATATCGATGCCGAGTTGATCGTACTGACCTGGCGCCTGTGGGGCCAGTTGGGCATTCGCGACGCGGTCAAGCTCGAACTCAACAGCCTGGGCACCAGCGAATCCCGTGGCCGCTACCGCGAAGCCCTGGTCGAGTACCTGTCGGCCCACCTGGACAAGCTCGATGAAGACAGCCAGCGTCGCCTGAAGACCAACCCGTTGCGCGTCCTCGATACCAAGAACGCCGACACCCAGGCCGTGCTGGTCGACGCGCCGAAAATGGCCGACTACCTGGACGATGAATCCCGCACGCATTTCGAGGGCCTCAAGGCTCGCCTGGATGCGGCCGGTATTCCCTACGTGATCAACCCCAAGTTGGTGCGTGGCCTTGATTACTACAGCAAGACCGTGTTCGAGTGGGTCACCGATAAGCTCGGCGCCCAGGGCACCGTGTGTGCCGGTGGTCGCTACGACGGCCTGGTCGAGCAGATGGGCGGCAAGCCGACTACGGGCGTGGGCTTTGCCATGGGCATCGAGCGGCTGATCCTGCTGCTGGAAACCCTGGAGCAGATCCCCGAAGAAATTTCCCGTCAGGTGGACGTTTACCTGTGCGCCTTTGGCGAGGCGGCCGAACTGGCTGGCCTGGCCTTGAGCGAACAGTTGCGCGACCAACTGCCGAGCCTGCGCCTGCAGGTCAACGCCGGCGCTGGCAGCTTCAAGAGCCAATTCAAGAAAGCCGACAAGAGTGGCGCGTTGTACGCGCTGATCCTGGGCGACGATGAACTGGCCCAGCAAGTAGTAAGTGTCAAACCCCTGCGTGGCCAGGGCGAACAACAAAGCATTGCCTTTGATGCGCTTGCCGCGCACTTGGCCACCTGCATCGTGCAGGGTTGAAGCTGTCAAACAGCCGAATTTAGCGATTAAGGAGTATTGGGGTGTCGAGTACTGAAGATGATCAGCTGGCCGAGTTCAAAGACTGGTGGCAGCGTAACGGCAAACCCCTGGTAACTGGCGGCCTGTTGGCGCTGGTGGTGGTGTTCGGTTGGCAGGCGTTCCAGAAGTATCAGAGCAATCAGTCGCAAGGCGCCTCGATGCTCTATCAGCAACTGCTGGAAACCACGCTGACCCCTACTGGCAAGCCTGATCCTGCCCAAGTGGCGGACCTGGCCGGCAAGCTGAAAAACGAATTTGGCGGTAGCACCTACGCCCAATACGGCAGCCTGTTCGTCGCGAAAGTCGCGGTCGATACCGGCAAGCTGGATGACGCAGCCTCCGAACTCAAAGCCATCGCCGACAAGCCGAGCAACCCGACCCTGGGTGAAATCGCACGTCAGCGCCTGGCCCAGGTCCTGGCTGCACAGAACAAGGCCGACGAAGCACTGAAACTGCTCGACGGCGATGCTGACAAGGCATTTGTAGCCACTCGCGAAGAGCTCAAGGGGGACCTGCTGGTCCAATTGGGTCGTACCGACGAAGCCAATGCTGCGTACCAAAAAGCCAAGGCTGCGCTGTCTGATGAAGCAGCGGTCGGTGGCTTACAAATCAAGCTGGACGACTTGGCCAAAGGGGATGCGTGACGTGATCCGTTGGAAACATGCAGCATTGCTGGCTCTGGCCGTTTTGGCCGCGGGTTGCAGCAGCAACAGCAAAAAAGAACTGCCTCCGGCCGAGCTGACCAGCTTTAAGGAAGAAGTGGTCCTGCAAAAGCAGTGGAGCCGCTCCATCGGTGACGGCCAGGGTGATACCTACAACATGTTGGTACCGGCAATCGACGGTGACAACATTGTGGCCGCTGACGTGAATGGTGTCGTGATCTCCATGGACCGCATGAACGGCGACGTCAAGTGGAAGAAAGATCTCGAACTGCCGGTTTCCGGCGCCGTTGGCGTGGGTTACGGCATGGTGATGATCGGCACGCTGAAAGGCGAAGTCGTGGCCCTGGATTCGAGCACCGGTGAAGAGAAATGGCGCGCTCGCGTGACCAGTGAAGTGCTCGCACCGCCTGCCACCAATGGCGATATCGTCGTGGTGCAAACCCAGGATGACCGTGTCATCGGCCTTGACGCCAACACCGGTGAGCAGCGCTGGCTGTACGACAGCACCCCTGCGGTGCTGACATTGCGCGGTACCAGTGGTCCGGTTGTGACCAATAACCTGGCGCTGGCAGGTCTTTCGACCGGTAAAGTGGTCGCCTTGGATACCCAGAACGGCGTGCCGGCCTGGGAATCGCGGGTCGCCATTCCGCAAGGTCGCTCCGAGTTGGACCGTGTCGTGGACATCGACGGTGGCTTGCTGCTGTCGGGTGAAACCCTGTACGTCGCCACTTACCAGGGCCGCGTTGCGGCGCTGGACCTGCAAAGCGGCCGTGTTCTCTGGCAGCGTGATGCCTCCAGCTACGCCGGTGTCGCCCAAGGGTTTGGCAGCGTCTACGTGAGCCTGGCATCCGGTACCGTTGAAAGCGTCGACGAGCGTTCCACCACAGCCCTGTGGAGCAACGACTCGCTGGCTCGCCGTCAACTGTCGGCGCCGGAAGTGTTCTCCAGCTATGTAGCGGTAGGCGACCTGGAAGGTTACCTGCACCTGCTAAGCCAGGTGGACGGGCGCTTTGTCGGCCGTGAACGTATCGACAGCGACGGCCTGCGTGCGCGTCCGCTGGTGGTAGGCAACATGCTTTATGTGTTTGGTAACAGCGGCAAGCTGGAAGCCCTGACCATCAAGTAAGAACTATGCTTGGGGTAACCCCCAGGCGGCCCTACTTCAATACCTGTTGCTGTAGGAGCGAGCTTGCTCGCGAAGGACGTCAACGATAACGCGGGTTTTCTGGATAAACGCGTTGTCCTCGGGTTTTTCGCGAGCAAGCTCGCTCCTACAGTAGCGGGGGCAGAGCAGGGCATGTGGCATTTCAAATGCCGCCCCGAGCACCAGCCGCTGCCTTGCAGCGGCTTTTGTATTTTCTGAAATAACGCAGTGGAGAGCCGCATGGTTCCCGTAATCGCCCTGGTGGGCCGACCTAACGTCGGCAAGTCCACCTTGTTCAACCGCCTGACCAGGACTCGCGACGCCATCGTCGGCGACTTGTCCGGTCTGACCCGTGATCGCCAATACGGTGAGGCAAAGTGGCAAGGGCGCTCCTACATTATTGTCGACACCGGTGGTATCTCCGGTGACGAGCATGGCATGGACGAAAAGATGGCCGAGCAGTCGCTGCTGGCCATTGAAGAAGCCGATGTCGTGTTGTTCCTGGTGGATGCCCGTGCGGGCTACACCGCTGCCGACCAGATGATCGGCGAGCACCTGCGCAAGCGCAACAAGCGTTCCTATCTGATCGCCAACAAGATCGACAACATCGATCCTGAGGCGGCCCGCGCCGAATTCAGCCCGATGGGCCTGGGTGACGCGATCCCGGTCGCCGGTGCCCATGGTCGCGGCATCACCCAGATGCTGGAAATCGCCCTGCGCGACTTTCCCAAGGATGACGCCGACGAAGTTGAAGGCGAAGAAGAACTCGTTGCCGAAGGTGAGGAAGCCAAGCGCATTCCTGGCCCAAGCGAAAAAGACGGCATCAAGATCGCCATCATTGGCCGTCCGAACGTCGGCAAGTCGACCCTGGTCAACCGCATGCTCGGTGAAGACCGGGTAATCGTCTATGACCAGCCCGGCACCACCCGTGACAGCATCTACATCCCGTTCGAGCGCAACGACGAGAAGTACACGCTGATCGACACCGCCGGTGTGCGCAAGCGCGGCAAGATCCACGAGGAAGTCGAAAAGTTCTCGGTGGTGAAAACCCTGCAGGCGATCAAAGACGCCAACGTGGTGATCTTCGTCATGGACGCCCGCGAAGGCGTGGTCGACCACGACCTCAACCTGCTGGGCTTTGCCCTGGAGGCCGGTCGGGCATTGGTGATCGCGATCAACAAATGGGACGGCATGACCCCGAGCGAGCGTGACTTCGTCAAGGTCGAGCTGCAACGCCGGTTGTTCTTCGTCGACTTCGCCGACATCCACTTTATCTCGGCGCTGCACGGCACCGGCGTGGGCAACCTCTACGCCTCGGTACAGAACTCGTTCAAGTCCGCGGTCACCCGCTGGCCGACCAACCGCCTGACCCAGATCCTTGAGGATGCAGTTGGCGAGCACGCGCCGCCGATGGTCAACAACCGCCGGATCAAGCTGCGTTACGCCCACTTGGGTGGTGCCAACCCGCCGATTATCGTGATCCACGGTAACCAGATCGAGAAGGTGCCTAAGTCCTACGTGCGCTACCTGGAAAACACCTACCGTCGTGTCTTGAAGCTGGTCGGTACGCCGATCCGCATCGAGTTCAAAGGTGGCGAGAACCCGTACGAAGGCAACAAGAACAGCCTGACTGACCGCCAAGTGAACAAGAAACGTCGCTTGATGAGCCACAACAAGAAGGCTGACAAAAAGCGTAAAGACCGCCGCTGACTGTGGGGCTGGCTTGTGTGGGAGCGGGCTTGCCCGCGATAGCGATAGATCAGACACCAACTTGCTGACTGACCCACCGCTACCCAGGCAAGCCAGTACCTATACCAGTTAGGCGTTACCCAAAAAGGGCTCTGAACGAGCCCTTTTTTGTGCCCCACGATTGACCCCTCGGCGCTTGCAGCTTACAACTTGTAACTCACCGTCAGGGGCCCACCGAATGATCACCAGCAAGCTGCCAAACGTCGGCACCACCATCTTCACCACCATGTCGCAACTCGCTGCGCAAACCGGCGCGCTGAACCTGTCCCAGGGCTTCCCCGATTTCAACGGCCCCCAGGCCTTGCTCGACGCGGTGGGTAAACATGTTGCCAACGGTCATAACCAATACGCGCCAATGACCGGTCTACCGGCCCTGCGCGAGCAAGTGGCGGCCAAGGTCGCCCGCAGCTACGGCGTGCAGGTTGATCCCGACAGCGAGGTGACCATCACCCCCGGCGCCACCCAGGCGATCTTCTGTGCGATCCAGGCGGTGATCCGCAGCGGTGATGAAGTCATCGTCTTCGACCCGTGCTACGACAGCTACGAGCCCTCCGTGGAGCTGGCCGGCGGTCGTTGTGTGCATGTGCCATTGGGGCTGGTGGACTTCAGCCTGGATTTCGAGCAGATCAAGGCCGCGCTATCACCGCGCACGCGCATGATCATCCTCAACACCCCGCACAACCCCAGCGGCGCCCTGATCAGCCGTGCCGAGCTGGACCAGTTGGCCGAGCTGATCCGTGACCGTGATATCTATCTGGTCAGCGATGAGGTCTACGAACACCTGGTATTCGATGGCATTCCCCACGTCAGCGTCCTGGCCCACGAGGAGCTGTATCGGCGCGCGTTCGTGGTCAGCTCTTTTGGCAAGACCTACCACGTTACTGGCTGGAAAACCGGTTACGTGGTTGCGCCTGCGGCCTTGAGCGTCGAACTGCGCAAGGTGCATCAATACGTCAGCTTCTGCGGCGTGACGCCGTTGCAGTTCGCCCTGGCCGACTTTATGGCCGAGCACCCTGAACACGTCGAGGAGCTACCGGCTTTTTACCAGGCCAAGCGTGACCTGTTCTGCGATCTGCTGGCCCCCTCGCGTTTCAGTTTCACGCGGGTGGCCGGTACTTACTTTCAACTGGTGGATTACTCACAGATTCGCCCGGACCTGGATGACGTGGCCATGTCGCTGTGGATGACCCGCGAACATGGCGTGGCGACGATTCCGGTCTCGGTGTTCTACCAGACCCCACCCCAAGGCCAGCGCCTGGTGCGCCTGTGCTTTGCCAAACGCGAGGAGACGCTGCGCCAAGCAGCCGAGAAACTATGCGTGATCTGAGTGCGTTACCCGATCTGAACATCGCCCTGGTCCAGACCACCCTGGCCTGGCATGACCGCCAGGCCAACCTGGAGCATTTCGAGTTGCTGCTGGAGCAAGCCAGGGGCGCCGACTTGATCGTGCTGCCGGAAATGTTCACCACCGGTTTTTCCATGGAGTCCGAAGCCCTGGCCGAAGCCGAAAACGGCCCGACCCATGAGTGGCTCAAGGTCCAGGCACAGAAGCACAACGCGGTCATTACCGGCAGCGTGATTATCCAGGCCGCCGATGGCAGTCACCGCAACCGCCTGTTGTGGGCGCGACCCGATGGCGAGGTGTTGCACTACGACAAGCGGCACCTGTTTCGCATGGCGGGTGAGCACAATCACTACACCCCGGGCGAGCGGCAGGTGCAGTTCGAGCTCAAGGGCTGGCGGATTCGCCCGTTGATCTGCTACGACCTGCGCTTCCCGGTGTGGAGTCGTGATGCCCAGGATACGGACCTGTTGTTGTACACCGCCAATTGGCCGGGGGCACGGCGCCAGCACTGGAACCGCCTGTTGCCGGCGCGGGCCATCGAGAACTTGTGCTATGTGGCGGCGGTAAACCGGGTGGGAACGGACGGCAAGGGGTTTGCTTACACGGGGGACAGCCAAGTCCTCGACTTCCAGGGCGAAAGCCTGTTGAGCGCAGGGGAGGCGGACGGGGTGTTCCAGGTCTGCCTGGAGGCGGCGCAGTTGGCGGAGTATCGCCAGAGGTTTCCGGCGAACCTGGATGCCGATAGCTTTCAGTTTGTCTGATAAATCTTTGGTGTATGGGAGATAGCTATCGCGGGCAAGCCCGCTCCCACAGGGAAATGCATTCCAAATGTGGGAGCGGGCTTGCCCGCGATAGGGCCATCAGCACCACGCCAGCCCCAAAGCAAAAAGGCCCCTGGATTCGCATCCAGGGGCCTTTGGCTTTTCAGCGGTCAGTTACGCCGCTTTCGCTTCCAGCTGGCTCAACGAGCGGTTCAGCGCGCTGAACACCGCCTTGAAGCTGGCCGTGGTGATGTTTTCATCAATCCCCACGCCATGCACCGGACGCTCGCCGTTCACGCGCAGTTCGATGTAAGCCGCAGCCTTGGCGTTAGTACCTGCGCCGATCGCGTGCTCGTTGTAGTCCATGATCTCGACACCAATCGGCAGGCCGGCCACCAGCGCTTCCAGCGCGCCGTTGCCTTTGCCGTGCCAGCGCAGGTTGGTTTCGCCCTGGCCCTTGCCGGAGACTTCAACTTCTACCGAGCTGTTGCCGTTTTCTTCCTGCAAGCGGTGGCTGACCAGCGCGTACGGGGTGTTGGCTTGCAGGTATTCACGCTGCAGCAACGCGTGGATCTGCGAGGCGGTCATCTCCAGGCCCACGCGGTCGGTTTCGGCCTGGACTACCTGGCTGAACTCGATCTGCATGCGGCGTGGCAAGCTGATGCCGTATTCCTGTTCCAGCAGGTAAGCGATACCGCCCTTGCCCGACTGGCTGTTGACGCGGATCACCGCTTCGTAGCTGCGGCCAATATCGGCCGGGTCGATTGGCAAGTACGGCACTTCCCACAAGGCATCCGGTTTCTGCTGGGCGAAGCCTTTGCGGATTGCATCCTGGTGCGAGCCGGAGAACGCGGTGTGGACCAGATCGCCCACATACGGGTGACGTGGGTGCACCGGGATCTGGTTGCACTCCTCGACCACTTTGCGCACGCCGTCGATATCGGAGAAGTCCAACTCAGGGTTTACGCCCTGGGTGTAGAGGTTCAAGGCGACGGTGACGAGGTCGACGTTACCAGTACGCTCGCCGTTGCCGAACAGGCAGCCTTCGACACGGTCGGCACCCGCCATCAGGCCCAGCTCGGTGGCGGCGACGCCAGTGCCACGGTCGTTGTGGGTGTGCAGGCTGATGATCACGCTGTCACGACGGTTGATATGGCGACCGAACCATTCGATCTGGTCGGCATAGATGTTCGGCGTGGCGCACTCCACGGTGGCCGGCAGGTTGAGGATCATCTTGTGCTCGGGCGTCGGGTTCCACACCTCGATCACTGCGTCACATACTTCCTTGGCGAACTCCAGCTCAGTGGCGCTGAAGGTCTCTGGCGAGTACTCGAAAGTCCACTGGGTTTCCGGCTGCTGGGCGGCGTACTTGACGAACAGCTTGGCGGCGTCGACCGCGATGGCCTTGATCCCGTCCTTGTCCTGATTGAACACGATACGGCGGAAGGACGGCGAGGTGGCGTTGTACAAGTGCACGATGGCTTTCTTGGCGCCGCGCAAGGATTCGAAAGTACGCGCGATCAAGTCTTCACGGCCCTGGGTCAGCACCTGGATGGTGGTGTCCTCGTGGATATGGTTGTCTTCGATCAGGGTGCGTACGAAGTCGAAGTCAGTCTGCGAAGCGGCCGGGAACGAGGCTTCGATCTCTTTCACGCCCACCGAGACCAGGGTTTTCCAGAAACGCAGTTTCTTCACGGCGTCCATCGGTTCGATCAACGACTGGTTGCCGTCGCGCAAGTCGGAACTGCACCAGATCGGCGCGGTGGTGATGGTCTTCGACGGCCAGGTACGGTCCGGGATATCAATGGTCGGGAACGCGCGGTATTTCGAAGACGGGTCTTTGAGCATGCTCATCAGAAGAATCCTTGTTGTAGGGCCGAGAAGAGGCGGCCTGCCAGAAAGCGTTTATTAGGGATGCAAACCGGGGACGAGGCAGATCGATTCAGCCTGGCAGTCGTGCGCTGACGAGGCACAGGCTGCGGTGCTGGCGGAGCTGAATGAGGGTGTGAGAGGTTTTCATAAGCTCAACCCTAACCGGCGAGGTGAAAGATGGCAAGCAGTCGGAAAAAATTGAGAGAAGTTCTGCTATTGCTTTGGTAAACGAGATTTTATGGTGAGTAAAGTCTGGAAGCTTTGTTTTATTTGCGTGAGGGTTTGCAGATGCGCAATCAGTGCAGACTGATCTGGCGCCATCGCGTGCAAGCCTGCGATGACGCCAGTCTGCCCTGCGATCAGATCAAGGCTGGAACGCCCCTATAAAAATCGCCGGGTCCACCCGCGCGTCATTCAAGCTGATATTCCAATGCATATGCGGCCCGGTCGCTCGGCCCGTCGAACCGACCTTGCCAACCACCGCCCCGCGCACCAGTTGCTGGCCCACCTTCACATCAATCTTCGACATATGGCAGAACATGCTGATAAAGCCCTGGCCGTGGTCGACAAACACCGTGTTGCCGTTAAAGAAGTAGTTCCCCACCAGAATCACCTTGCCATTGGCCGGGGTCTTGATCGGCGTGCCAGCGGGCACCGCGAAGTCCAGGCCCGAGTGCGGGTTGCGTTCTTCACCGTTGAAGAAGCGGCGCACGCCGAACTTGCTGGACAGCGGGCCGTTCACTGGCTTGTCCAGCACCAGGTTGCTTGGCAGGTTCGGGCTGAAGCTGCGGTAAGCCTTGAGCTGCACGGCCAACTCGCCCTCGATGCGCTTGAGTTGCGCAGGCTCGGGGTTGACCTGGCTTTTGTTCTTCAGGGTGATGCGCTGTTCTGGATACTTCTTGAAACCGACGATAAACGGCAGGTTGCGCCCACCGCTGCTGATGCGCTCGTTACCGGGCTTGACCGTCAGCGGGATGCCGACAATCGCCAGCCAGTTGTCCTGTTCCTTGACCACTAGCACCGGTTTGCCCTGATAAGTGGCTTTTGGCGCGACGGCCCCAGGGCCCAGGTCGACCACGGCCACGCCACCGGGCACCGGCTTGTTCAGGGTGCGGGTGATGTAGCTGTCGGCGTGGGCGTTAAAAGCGAGGCACAGCAGCAGCAACAGGCTAAATAGACGAGGCATCAATCAATCCAGTAATGAAAGGGTGACGGGTGTCAGGTGGTTATCTTCCACCCGCACTTGCAGTTGGCCCTCACCGAGACGCGCGGTCAGGCGCTGTCCGGTGTGGGTTTGCGCGGCATTGCGAATGGCCTGGCCGCGCTCGTCCAGCAGGATGCTGTAGCCACGGCCCAGGGTCGCCAGCGGGCTGACCACCTGCAACGTCTGCACCTGGCTTTGCAGTTGCAGGCGGCGCGCCTTGAGACCTTCGCGCATGGCCCGGGGCAGGCGCTCGGCGAGGCTGTCCAGGCGCTGGCGCAGCAGGGCCAGTTGGCGCCCCGGGTGCTGGCCGGCCAGGCGGGTTTCGAGGCGGATCAGGCGTTCGCGACGGGTATTGAGGCTGCGCTCGAACGCCCTACGCAGGCGCATATCCAGGTCATCCAGACGCTGGGCCTGCTGGCGCAGACGCTCACCGGGGTGACGCAGGCGCCGGGCCATGCCTTCCAGGCGCAGGCGGTCGTGGGTCAGTCGATTGCGCATCAACATCACCAGGCGCCGGTGCAGGCTTTCGACCTGGCGTACCAGGTTGCTGGCATCCGGCGCCAGCAACTCAGCGGCAGCCGAGGGCGTGGGGGCGCGCACATCGGCCACGAAGTCACTGATGGATACATCGGTTTCATGGCCAACCGCACTGACGATGGGCGTGACACACGCATCGATGGCACGGGCCACGGCTTCTTCGTTGAAACACCAGAGGTCTTCCAGCGAGCCGCCGCCACGGGCGAGGATCAGCGCATCAAAGCCCCGGGCATCCGCCAGCTTGAGGGCGCGGACGATCTGCGCCACGGCCTCGCGGCCCTGTACGGCGGTGGGGATCAGGGTCAGTTGCACGTTTGGTGCACGGCGGGCGAATACACTGATGATGTCGCGAATCACCGCGCCGGTGGGTGAACTGATAATGCCGATGCGGCGCGGATGGGCCGGCAGCGGCACCTTGCGCTCGGCACTGAACAGCCCTTCGGCGCTGAGCTTTTCCTTCAAGGCATCGAAGGCCAGGCGCAGCGCACCATCGCCGGCTGGCTCTACAGTGTCGAGGATCAACTGGTAGTCGCCACGCCCCTCGAACAGCGAGACTTTGCCCCGCACCTTGACCGCCAGGCCATCCTTCAGCGCCTGGCGCACCCGCGCGGCGTTATTGCGAAACAACGCACAACGCACCTGCGCGCCGCTGTCCTTGAGGGTGAAATACACATGCCCAGAGGCCGGGCGGGCGAGGTTGGAGATCTCGCCTTCGACCCAGATATTGGTGAACACGTCCTCGAGCAACACCCGAGCGCGGCCGTTGAGCTGGCTGACAGTCAGGACTTCGCGGTCCAGGCCCAGGCGGGCAAACGGGTCTTTCATCATGGCAAGAGATCTTTAGTCATGGGCGGCAGTTTATAGGCATTCGGCCAGTGTTTGACAGAACTGCGCAACCAACGCGCTCGGCGCCTGCGCACAGGCCAGGGCCACTGTGCTGTGACAATCAGGGTCGGCCAGGGGCAGGAAGTGAATGTTGGCCGGAGCGATATCACGCATCGACTCGGGCAGCAGCGCAATGCCAAATCCAGCCTGGATCAACTGCAGTTGGGTGGTCTTGCGCGACATCACCCGCGCGGCCTTGGGGAAAAATCCGGCACGCATGCACAACTCGGCCGACAGGTAACTCAGGCCGCCGCGTTGTGGGTGGGGGATCGAAATAAAGGCTTGGTCTTTCAATTGCGCCAGTTCAATGGCCGAGGAATGCCGGGCCAAAGGGTGGGTAGGAGGGACTGCCAGCAGCAGTGGCTCTTTATACAGGGGCACGATGCGCACCCCTTCGCGCTGGCGCAGCACCGGCAGGCGCAGCAGGCCGACCTCCAGCCGACCGTCGGCAATGTCCTCCAACTGCGCTTCTGAGGACAGTTTGACGATATCCATCGACACCCCGGGACACTGCTCCAGCCAGGCGCTGATCCCGCGCAGGACGCGCCCGCTCATCGGCACCGTGCTGGAGTGGCTCAGGCGCAGCGTGCCGAGTTGGCCGTGGCCGACCTGGGTCGCCAATTCACTGGCCTTGTGCAACTCGCCCAGCAGGTTGCGCGCCCGTGGATAAAACGCCTCGCCGGCGGCCGTCAGGCGCGGGAGGCGGGCGGTGCGCTCGAACAGTGGGGTTTGCAGGAGGGTTTCCAACTCCTTTATCTGCCGGCTGAGGGCCGATTGCGCGACAAACAGGCGTTCGGCGGCGGCGCTGAAGCTGCCGCTCTCGGCTATTTCGACGAAGTAACGCAGTTGTCGGGTAGAAATCACCAGTCATGCCTTTTTGAGATAAATGGATGGCTTTGAAGATATTAGTCGCAACACATCAGCTTGGCTAAAGTGAGGGCCATCGCTAACAAGGAATATTTCATGAGCCTGGTTGAATTGATGGCGCAGTGGTCGTTTGGTCCGGTGGATTGGCTGGTGATCGGCCTGGGGATCACCCTGGCCTATATCGTGTTTGGCATCGCCGGCTTCGGCACAGCACTGGTGGCCGGGCCGATCCTGATTATGTTCATGCCGCTGTCGAAGATCATTCCGTTGCTGGTGCTGCTGGATTTCGTCGCGGCCTTTGGCAACCTGCTGCAATCGCGGCGGGATGTGGTCAAGCCGGAACTATTGCGGTTACTGCCGTGCATGGCCATTGGCTGCACCCTTGGTGTGATCTTCTTGCTTAACCTGCATTCGGACCTGCTCCTGCTGTTGATGGGCCTGTTTATCAGCGCCTATGCCATCTACAGCCTGGCGGTAAAGGCCAAGCCCACAGCCCTGGCTGCCGGCTGGTCGGTGCCCATGGGCGTGGTGGGCGGATTGTTCGGCGCCTTGTTTGGCAGTGGCGGCTTTTTGTATGCGATTTATCTGAACAGCCGCCTGCCCAAGGACGGCGCGCGAGCCACCCAAAGTGCGTTGATCAGCGCGAGCACGGTGGTACGCCTGAGTTTGTTTTTGATCGCCGGGGTGTATGCCCAATTGCCCTTGCTGCTGCTGGCGGTGTGCCTGCTGCCGGCGATGGCCCTGGGGCTGTGGGCGGGGCGCAGGTTGACCCTGCGCATGTCCCGCGAGGCGTTTGTGCGGTTGGTGACGTGGCTGGTGCTGGCCAGTGGCATCGCGTTGATTGGGCGGTATTTGAGTACTTGACCTGTGGGTGGCAGGGATTAAGCTGCCGGGCTCTAGGGCCTTATCGCGGGCAAGCCCGGCTCCCACATTGGTATGCGATCAACTGTGGGAGCCGGGCTTGCCCGCGATGAGGCCAGCAGCCACACCGCAGGACTCCCATGAATTCCCAAAGCATCCTTGTCCCGAAAATCTCCACCTTGCCCGTCCACGAACCCCGCGCCCGGGCCATCGTGCGCTGGCTGGTGCGCAAGAACATCATCAAGGAAGAGCTGACCACCTGTGGCCGCACCGGCAACCGCATGGGCTATGCCCTGGCCGACGGCGCCCGCGCCGTGGTGTTGCACCCCGAGGCGTTGCCATTCAACGAGCCGGTCAATGGCCTGGAAATCATCTACAAGCGTTGCATCTATACCCCGGCCAAGGGGTTTCTCGAAGAAGCCGGCTGCCCGCAATGCCTTAAAGAAGTCGGCGAGGCGCTGTTCGAGAGCCTGGAGGATTGGATGCCCGGTCATACCGACAACTTCACCTGCCCGCTGTGTGGGCATGAAGATGACATCAACGGGTTTCTATTCTTGCAGGAGTGCGGCTTTTCCAACCTGGGCTTCATCTTCAACAACTGGGCCGAAGCGGGCTTCAAGCAGAGCTTTATCGACGAATTTGCCGATTGGCTCGACCAGAAAATCAGCTGGGTCAAAGTCGAATTGTAGGCGCGAGCTTGCTCGCGAAAATCGTCAACGATAATGCTGGCTGTCTGGTTTTGCGCGGTGCCTTCACGCTCTTCGCGAGCAAGCTCGCTCCTACCGAAAGGCGGCGTGTTTTACCCATCTATCAGTATTACCAAGTTTGTCAGAGTTTTACATTGAGCCCGGCAGGGCGCATGTATATAATGGCGCGCTTCCATTTTCCCGCTCGGGAGCCCCCGCGATGCTGCGTATCAGCCAAGAAGCTCTGACATTCGACGACATTCTCCTAGTGCCCGGTTACTCCGAGGTGCTTCCTAACGAAGTCAGTCTCAAGACCCGCCTAACCCGTGGCATCGAGCTGAATATTCCCCTGGTTTCCGCTGCCATGGACACCGTCACCGAAGCCCGTTTGGCAATCGCCATGGCTCAGGAAGGCGGCATCGGCATCATCCACAAGAACATGACCATCGACCAGCAAGCTGCCGAAGTGCGCAAGGTCAAGCGTTATGAAGCCGGTGTGGTGAAAGATCCGATCACCATCGAAGCCGACGCCACCGTACGCGACCTGTTCGACCTGACCCGCCTGCACAACATCTCCGGTGTTCCTGTGCTGCACGACGGCGACCTGGTCGGCATCGTCACTTCCCGTGACGTGCGCTTCGAAAACCGTCTTGAAGTCACCGTCCGTGAAGTGATGACGCCTAAAGAGCGCCTGGTCACTGTCAAGGAAGGCGCCGACAAGAACGATGTGCGTGAACTGCTGCACAAGCACCGCATCGAGCGCGTGCTGATCGTCGACGACAAATTCGCCCTCAAGGGCATGATGACCGTCAACGATATCGAAAAAGCCAAGGCCTACCCGCTTGCCAGCAAGGATGACCAAGGTCGTCTGCGCGTTGGCGCCGCCGTTGGTACCGGTAAAGACACCGGCGACCGCGTTTCGGCCCTGGTTGCTGCCGGTGTTGACGTGGTGGTGGTCGACACTGCCCACGGTCACTCCAAAGGCGTGATCGACCGCGTACGCTGGGTCAAGCAGAACTTCCCTGACGTGCAGGTGATCGGCGGCAACATCGCCACCGGCGCTGCCGCCAAGGCCCTGGCCGAAGCCGGCGCTGACGCAGTCAAGGTCGGTATCGGCCCAGGCTCGATCTGCACCACGCGTATCGTCGCCGGTGTGGGCGTGCCGCAAATCAGCGCCATCGCCAATGTTGCCGCTGCCCTTGAAGGCACTGGCGTACCATTGATCGCCGACGGCGGCATCCGTTTCTCCGGTGACCTGTCCAAGGCCATCGTAGCCGGTGCATCCTGCGTGATGATGGGCTCGATGTTCGCAGGTACCGAAGAAGCGCCAGGCGAGATCGAACTGTTCCAGGGCCGTTCCTACAAGGCTTACCGCGGCATGGGTTCGCTGGGCGCCATGTCCCAGGCGCAAGGTTCTTCGGACCGCTACTTCCAGGACTCCTCGGCAGGCGCCGAGAAGCTCGTCCCGGAAGGCATCGAAGGCCGTGTGCCGTACAAGGGCACCCTGAGCGCCATCATCCATCAACTGATGGGCGGCCTGCGTTCCTCGATGGGCTACACCGGCAGCGCCGACATCGAAGAAATGCGCACCAAGCCAGAGTTCGTACGGATCACCGGCGCCGGCATGGCTGAATCCCATGTCCACGACGTGCAGATCACCAAGGAAGCGCCAAACTACCGCGTAGGTTGAGGCTTCCAGCAAAACGTTAAGTAACCGGGGCTGTTCTTTCAGCCCCGAGTTGTTTCTGATTCATTAGACGAGACTGACTTCATGGCCCTCGACATTCACGCCCACCGTATCCTGATCCTCGACTTCGGTTCCCAGTACACCCAACTGATCGCCCGCCGCGTGCGTGAAATCGGCGTGTACTGCGAACTGCATCCGTTCGATATGGATGACGAAGCGATCCGCGAATTCGCCCCTAAAGGCGTCATCCTCGCCGGTGGCCCCGAGTCCGTGCACGAAGCCAACAGCCCGCGCTGCCCGCAAGCGGTGTTTGACCTGGGCGTGCCGGTCTTCGGTATCTGCTACGGCATGCAGACCATGGCCGAGCAACTGGGCGGCAAGGTCGAAGGCTCCGAGCTGCGTGAATTCGGTTATGCCCGTGTGGACGTGGTCGGCAAGAGCCGCCTGCTGGACGGCATCGAAGACCACGTCGACGCCGACGGCCTGTTCGGCCTCGACGTCTGGATGAGCCACGGTGACAAGGTCACCAAGATGCCGGAAGACTTCCACATCCTGGCCAGCACCCCGAGCTGCCCGATTGCCGGCATGTTCAGCGACGAGCGTCGTTACTACGGCGTGCAGTTCCACCCGGAAGTGACCCACACCAAGCAAGGCGGGCGCATCCTGTCGCGCTTCATCCTCGACATCTGCGAGTGTGAAGCCCTGTGGACCCCGTCGAAAATTGCTGAAGACGCCATCGCCAACGTGCGCGCCCAGGTCGGTACCGACAACGTGCTGCTGGGCCTGTCCGGCGGCGTTGACTCCTCCGTGGTTGCCGCGCTGCTGCACAAGGCGATTGGCGACCAACTGACCTGCGTCTTCGTCGACAACGGCCTGCTGCGCCTGCACGAAGGTGAGCAAGTGATGGCCATGTTCGCCGAGAACATGGGCGTCAAGGTGATCCGCGCCAACGCCGAGAACCAGTTCCTCAACAACCTAGCCGGCGAGTCGGACCCGGAGAAGAAGCGCAAGATCATCGGTCGCACCTTCATCGACGTCTTCGATGCCCAGTCCAACAAACTGGACAACATCAAGTACCTCGCCCAGGGCACCATCTACCCTGACGTGATCGAGTCGGCTGGCGCCAAGAGCGGCAAGGCCCACGTGATCAAGTCCCACCACAACGTGGGTGGCCTGCCTGAGGAAATGAACCTCAAGCTGGTAGAACCGCTGCGCGAACTGTTCAAGGACGAAGTCCGCCGTCTGGGCCTGGAACTGGGCCTGCCGTACGACATGGTCTACCGCCACCCATTCCCGGGCCCGGGCCTGGGCGTGCGGATCCTCGGTGAAGTGAAGAAGGAATACGCCGACCTGCTGCGTCGTGCCGACCACATCTTCATCGAAGAACTGCGCAAGGCCGACTGGTACCACAAAGTCAGCCAGGCCTTCGTGGTATTCCAACCGGTGAAATCGGTTGGCGTTGTAGGCGATGGCCGCCGCTACGCCTGGGTCGTGGCCCTGCGTGCGGTAGAAACCATCGACTTCATGACCGCCCGCTGGGCACACCTGCCGTACGAACTGCTGGAGACTGTCAGCGGCCGTATCATCAATGAGATCGAAGGTATTTCGCGCGTGACGTATGACGTGTCGAGCAAGCCGCCGGCGACGATTGAGTGGGAATGATTGGACGTCCGGGACTGACCGGCACCCAATAGCAAAAAGTACCCCGAAGCCCGCGTAATTGCGGGCTTTTGGCTTTTTTGGGCTCCCCAGGCTCGCCGATGATGGCGGTCGAGGAGGCGCAACTGCCCTGCTGCGATGCCGTACTGGATTACCGGCGGCCTTCGCACACCGGCGATTCACCGATGCGACCTTCCTTGCACAGGTCAATGTTATCGGTGCGCTTGAAACCTGCGTCTTTCATGCAATAAAACCGTGTGAGCACCTGGTCAATCGGCGTCGTGTCTCCCGTCCCTACCAGGTTGGTATAGCCGCATGCGATCATAGCGTTTTTGACGCCCTTTTCAGCCACCCCGACCTTTTTCCAATTGGTAAATTCTGGCGGCGGCGGTTGAAAGCCTCTGCCCGTGCAGCCAACCAAGGTCACGGCGCAAACACTCAGTAACAGGCTCCTCGTGAGCATGGTGTTCTCCCTCATGGTTTGACGTGGATAAAGTGTGAGACACCGTTCGACAACAAGCAGCCGGTTGCGCAGCAAAAAAAACTGGCCTCGGCCAGGTTTTTCACTCCGTTGAACGACTCAGCGTGGCAGCCTGCTTTGCAAGCTCAAGCCGGTGTTGGTGATCGCGGTGGACAGTTGGTCTAGCGTGGGGAAATGCACCTGGTGCACCAGCGGCCAGGTAGGGCGCTCGATTACGAAGCCGCCGTCGGCCAGTCGGGTGATGGGCGTGATGACGACGCTTAGATCCCGACTGCGGTGAAACAGCCTGTACGAACCTTGCGTCTCATCGATCAGGTACATGCCCTTGCGAAACAGCAATTGCCGGTTTTGCAGCTCCGTGCGCTGCACGGGTGGTGCCTCGACCTGTACCCGCAGGTCGGCGTGCAGGGTATTGAAGGGGACGCTCATGTGTTCGTCCGGCTCCATCGTGTCGTGATCCACCGGCGCGCCTGGATCTACCCGTATATCGTGGCCTTCCCCTGGGTACACCTCCTCAATACGCACTCCGATCCCGCCCTCCAGTTCGCTGATGCCGGCCAGCTCCCTGAACGTGTTGGTGCTGGTCGGCGCGGTCATGACCAGCCATTTGCCACCACCGTTCAAGGCTTTGTCGGCGTTGATAATCCGGTGGGCCAGGTAGTTGCGCGCCATTTGCGCCGAGCGGTCGACAAGCGGGTCTGTGTATTTGTAGTGCGCGGCGCAGTCGATGGCCTGCACGCGAATGCCGTTGCTCCTGGCTGTCTTGATCAGTTGCAGTTCGTTGAATTGTTCTGCGGGGTCGGTGCTCATCGCCTCCAGGCTGTCCTGCAGCTCTTCTGACATTGACCCGCTCTGGAAGTAGCGATTGAGGTCGTCCTGGGCAAAGTCGTTGAGCAGACGCCGCATGTACAGGGTTCTGACGCCCTTGCGCGCGAGCAGGGGGATGTTCTCGATGATCAGGCGCGTACTGGTGATGCGGTCCAGGGTTTCGCCGATAACCAGCCCCGGCAGGTCGTGCGGCAGTTGTTCTATCAGTTCGCTGAACGAGGTTTGCGGGGGCACGATGGGAACGCTCGGGCGCGGCGGCAAGCGACTCCAGGAGAGTTCGCGGTAGAAGGCTTTGGCCGAGTCCAGCAGCCTGGCGTGGGTGGAGCCGAAGTAGAAATTGTAGCGATCGAGGTTCAGGAAGCGGCTGTCGATATGGATTTCAATGATCCCCAGCGCCCATTCCTTCAATTGGTGGCGGATCGATGGGCGCGCGTCGAACTCGGTGGTTACCCTGCCAATCGCACTCGATGTTCCAGGCTCGGCGGCGCCGGCATCGGCCACCGGTTTGACCTTGACCTTGGCCGCCTTGCTGGAGTTGCCGCCTCCGCCCTTCAAGCCGCGGCTGCCAGATACGGGCTCCCACTCATCCAGTGCGTTCAAGCGCACCGGTACCGTTGCGGTGAATCCCTGCGGGTTGGCCGGGTCGACAATGACCCAGTAGCCCGGGCCATTCAGGTCACTTTCGTAGCGCACGTAGTAGGCCATGTCGTTCATCAGGATGGCGTGTTGAGGCATGCCATTTGAGGTTTTCAGGGTGTAGACCTGAAAGAACTTGCCCGGCGTGGTGCTAGGAGGCGCGCCTTCGAGAATCAGGTTGGCCTCGTAATGGGCCGGCACCATCAGCTTGGGTTCCACTACCTCCAGGACCGTAGCGGGCGGTGGGGCGAGTGGCTCCACCGGTGCTGGGGCAAAACGCTCCGGGGTCTCGACGATTTCCGGCAGTACCCCGTCGGCTTTCAACAGGCTCAGGTTGAACAGGGTGTCGATGGCACTGAAAACCGCTCCTTGTTCTCCTACGCGGCGCTCGGCCAGGGTTTTGCCATTGATCGCCTGGTCGATATTAAGCCCCAGGTTGGCCGTGCTGGCGCCGAGTACCACCAGGGCCACCGGCCCGCCGACCACAGCCATCGGGCCGAAGACTTTACTGAAGGCGTTCAGGTAGCCGATCCACAGTTTCTTGCGCAGGTCGCCGTTGCTGTGCAGGCAGAAGTCGGCGTCATTTTGCATGCGCGCCTTGCTGGCCTGGGCGAGCCAAGTGAACGCATCGCCGTCGATGGTCGTGTCCGCCTGGTTGATCAGGTGATGATTCCACTGGCCCCAGGTCACGAACAACTGATCGATGTTCGCATTGAGCCCCTTGTCCACCCAGTCGGCTGGCAGTGTGCCGGTCAGGGCCTGGGCGGTGCGATAGATCAGGATCGGCGTCAGCAGCATCTGTTTCCAGGTCACCGCATCGGTGTCGTCTTGTTGGATCTGCGCCGAGAGCGGGAAGTGGGTCATGAACTGTGCGCGGTTATCCGGATGATTGGTTTGGCACAACAACCAGAAATGCAGGTCAGCCGGTGTGCTGAAGCAATGAAAGGCTTGGGCTTGGCCGGGCACATAGAGGATTTGCCGACCGTCGCGGTCGATGATGCGCAGGATATCGCTGGCAACATGCCCGCCAATGTCCAGCGCCGCCAACCTCAGGCCTGGCATGGCAGGGGCGCTGGCCTGCAGGTTGGATAAGGTCGGGGGCCAGTCCAGGCCGTGGGCGGCGGCCTTGATCACGTTCTGGAACTGCACCTCGGTCAACTGGTCGGCCTGCCGGGCTTGCAGGGCGCTGGCGAGGAAATTGACCTTGCACAGGGTCCGGAAGTCGTCTTGGTGTGTGTGCCAGAAGCTGCCCATGCGGGTGCTGTAGCGGTCGCTGAAGTTGATGTCCCAGAAGTCGTTGAGCACCGCTCTGGCAGACAGGCGCACCTCGTTGCGGTGATCAAAAGCCCGTGCTTCGGGGCCCACGCTGTAGAAGCCACCGTCACCGTCGAGCAGGTCCGCGTTGTCCTGATCGTGAAGGCTGAAACGGTGAATCACCAGTTGTGGCAGGGTCATGGACTCCAACGGTTTCTCGTTGTGGATCCAGCCGGTAAATGCCTGGCCGTCACCAATGCCGCCCTTGAATCGATGCCAGTACACGTGGTCGGGGTCCAGGCCCGCGAGGTCGTGCCTGGCGAGAATCTCGCGGGCTGTGTCGGTCGCCATCGCCTGCATGTTCGGGCACGCGTCGAGCACTGTAGGTGCCAGGGCCTTGAGCTGGTGCTGGGCGGCGGGGGATGTATCGATCATCGGCATGTCGTTCTCCTGTGGCTAGAGAGAAAAAGCATGCCGGGGTTGTTGCGGGGGGCAGGGGTAGATAGTTAGCGCCGCGCAATATCCGAAAAGTAAAACTTATCCAACGTATGCCGCGATTCGGTGTACTCGAACTGCCGCCCATCCTGCAAAAACGTCTGGTTACTCACCACAATCACATGGCTCTGGCCGTCGAGGTCCAAGTGCGCCTGGTCGTCCTTGCTGCGGGGCAGGGCTTCGATGGTGCGCTGGGCGTAGCTGATCTGCAGTTGCAGCGTCTGCTCGATAAACGCGTAGATCGACTGTTCGGCAATCGTCTGGTCCAGGCCCGGGATCAGGTCGGCGACGAAGTGGTTGATGTCGAGGATCACCCGTTTGCCGCCGATGCGCCGCACTCGCTTGATGCGCGTGATCAGGGTGCCGGGCTCGGCCTCGATATGCTGCTGCAGGGAGCCTTCCAGGGGCAATTGAGTGAATTCGACCACTTCGGTGCGTACGTCATCGCCCAGGTCGGCGTGGGTTTCGTGGAAGCTGACGATGCCCCCCAGTTGGAACTCAATCGGGTTGGGCGACAGCACGAACGTGCCCTTGCCATGAATCTTTTGCGCGAACCCACGCTCTTGCAATTGCTCGATGGCCCGACGCACGGTGCCACGGCTGGCCTGGTAGGCGTCCATCAATTCGGTTTCAGAGGGAAGGCGCGTGCCGCGTTGCAGGCGTTCGGTGGTGATGCTGGCAAGCAGATCCGTATAGATCTGGTTGTATTTGCTCATGGGGATGGCTCTGTGCCCGACTTGATCATTCAAGGCAGGAACCTTAGTGGCACAGAGGGGGTTTGTCCATTAGACCCTTGGATATCCAGGGCCTCTGTAGGAGCGAGCTTGCTCGCGAAAATCGCCAACGATGACGTGGGGGGGGCTGCATGCACGCGGTGGGTTTGAGTTTTTCGCGAGCAAGCTCGCGCCTACAGAAAATAAACAAAATGTAACTCGTACAGACGAGTTGTTGCTTTAACTCGTCTGTACGAGTACTTTTGCCCTCGGCGTGCTGCCAATAACAAAAATCTAAAGTGGAAGAACAAGCATGAGCCACGACTATTCCAACATTGCCCGCGAGATCCTCGAACATCTCGGGGGCAGCGACAACCTTGAGCAAGCGGCCCACTGCGTGACGCGCCTGCGCCTGGCGCTCGAGGACCCAAGCCTGGTCAACGCCAGTGCATTGAACCAGGTCGATCTGGTCAAAGGCTCGTTCTTCACCGGCGGCCTGTTCCAGGTCGTCATCGGCCCTGGCGAAGTAGAAAAGGTCTACGCCGCCCTGCGCGAACAGACCGGCCTTGCCGCCGCCACCATCGCCGATGTGAAGAAGAAGGGCGCCGACAAGACCAACGCCCTGCAGCGCCTGGTTCGCGTGTTCTCCGACGTGTTCATGCCGATCCTGCCGGCGCTGATCATTGCCGGCCTGCTGATGGGCATCAACAACCTGATGGGCGCCAAAGGCATGTTCATCGAGGGCCAGACTTTGCTGGAGGCCTATCCGAACCTGGATGGCCTGTGGAGCCTGATCAACCTGATGGCCAACACCTCGTTCGTGTTCCTGCCGGCGCTGGTGGGCTGGTCGGCGGCCAAGCGCTTTGGCGGCAGTGAAATCCTCGGCATCGTACTCGGCCTGATGCTGGTGCACCCGGACCTGCTAAACGCCTGGAACTACGGCAAGGCAGTGGCCGGGCTCGACGGCCAGAGCCTGCCGTACTTCGATATTTTTGGCTGGTTCCAGATCGAGAAAGTGGGGTATCAGGGCCAGATCCTGCCGATCCTGATGGCCGCCTATGTCATGAGCGTGATTGAGAAGTGGCTGCGGGCGCGCGTGCCCAATGCCATCCAATTGCTCGTGGTACCGATCACCACCATCGTCGTCACCGGCGTGCTGGCCCTGGCGATCATCGGCCCGGTCACCCGTCACCTCGGCATCCTGATCACCGAAGGCGTCGTCACGTTATTCGACCTGGCGCCGATGGTCGGCGGGGCGATTTTCGGCCTGCTGTATGCGCCGCTGGTGATCACCGGCATGCACCACATGTTCCTCGCCGTGGACCTGCAACTGATCTCGACCCAGGGCGGCACATTTATCTGGCCGATGATCGTCATGTCCAACCTGGCCCAGGGCAGTGCCGCGCTCGGAGTGTTCTACATGAGCCGCAATGCACGGGACAAAAGCATGGCCTCGACCTCGGCGATTTCTGCCTACTTCGGCATCACTGAACCGGCGATGTTTGGGGTGAACCTGCGCTTCAAGTTCCCGTTCTATGCCGCGTTGCTCGGCTCGGCGCTGGGCAGCATTTTCCTCTCACTGAACAAGGTCCAGGCCTCGGCCATCGGCGTCGGTGGTTTGCCTGGGTTTATCTCGATCATCCCGCAGTACATCCCAAGCTTCGTCATCGGCATGGTTATCGCGATTGTGGTGCCGTTTGTTTTGACCTGTGGGTTGAGCATGAAGATCGTGCGGCCGGGTTATCGCGTCGCCTGATCGATCGCTTTCGCAGGCAAGCCAGCTCCCACAGGGGGATGCATTTCAAATGTGGGAGCGGGCTTGCCCGCGAAGAGGCCCGCAAGGCCAGCACATAACTCTACTGAAGGAACCCACCATGCAAGACTGGCAACACTCGGTGATCTACCAGATCTACCCAAAAAGCTTCCACAGCCATGCGGGTAACGCCACCGGTGACCTGCTGGGCATCGTGGACAAACTCGATTACCTCCAATGGCTGGGTGTCGATTGCCTGTGGATCACCCCGTTCCTGCGCTCACCCCAGCGCGACAACGGCTACGACATCAGCGACTACTACGCCATCGATCCCAGCTACGGGACCATGGCCGACTGCGACCTGCTGATCGGCGAAGCCGCCAAGCGCGGGATCAAGCTGATGCTCGACATCGTGGTCAACCACACCTCCATCGAGCACGAATGGTTCCAGCAGGCACGCAGCAGCCTCGACAACCCGTACCGCGACTTCTACATCTGGCGCGACCAGCCGAACAACTGGGAGTCCAAGTTCGGCGGCTCGGCCTGGGAATACGAGGCGCAGACCGGCCAGTACTTCCTGCACCTGTTCGACCACACCCAGGCCGACCTCAATTGGGACAACCCCAAGGTGCGCGCCGAAGTCTACAAACTCATGTGCTTCTGGCGTGACAAAGGCGTGGGCGGTTTCCGCCTGGATGTAATCAACCTGATTTCCAAGCCGGCGGACTTTCCCGAAGACAACAGCGATGGCCGGCGCTTCTACACCGATGGCCCGCACGTGCATGAGTACCTGCAGGAAATGCACCGCGAAGTGTTCGAAGGCCACGACCTGATCAACGTTGGCGAGATGTCATCCACCAGCCTCGAGCACTGCATTCGCTACTCGCGCCCGGAGTCGAAAGAGCTGTCGATGACCTTCAACTTTCATCATCTGAAAGTGGATTACCCCAACCTGCAAAAATGGGTGCGCGCCGACTTCGACTTCCTGCAACTCAAGCAGATTCTCTCTGACTGGCAACTGGGCATGCAGGCCGGTGGCGGGTGGAATGCGCTGTTCTGGTGTAACCATGACCAGCCGCGGGTGGTCTCGCGATTTGGTGATGACGGCGAGTACCGCGTGGCCTCGGCCAAGATGCTCGCCACCGCCTTGCACTTTCTGCAGGGCACGCCGTTTGTGTACCAGGGCGAAGAGCTGGGCATGACCAATCCGGGGTTCGACCAGATCGGGCAGTACCGCGATGTCGAGACCCTGAACATCTACCGCCTCAAGCGCGATGCGGGCGAGTCGCAAGCGTCAAGCATGGCCGCCATCATGCAAAAGTCCCGGGATAACGGGCGCACGCCGATGCAATGGAACGGCCAGGCAAATGCCGGCTTCAGCAGCGGTGAACCGTGGATTGGCATCCCGGCCAATGCGGCGCAGATCAATGTGCAGAGCCAGTTGGATGACCCGGATTCGGTGCTGCATCACTACCGGGCGCTGATCGCCTTGCGTCGCCTTGAGCCGCTGATCCAGCAGGGCGTGTACCGCCAACTGTTGTGCGATCACGCCAAAGTCTGGGCGTATCTGCGTGAAGGCCATGGCGAGCGCCTGCTGGTGCTGAACAACTTCTACGGCCAGCCTTGCGAGATCCAACTGCCTGGCCAAGTGCTCAGCGCGGCGAGCGCGCAACGGCTGCTGATCAGCAACTACCCCGACTGCCCGGTGCGCACCGACAGCATCACCTTGCGCCCATACGAGTCTTTTGTGCTGCACCTGACCGACTGACATTCCCCTTTTTGTAGGCGCGAGCTTGCTCGCGAAAAACTTCAAAGCGCCGCGTGCATCCGCAATGCCCACGTCACCGTTGACGATTTTCGCGAGCAAGCTCGCTCCTACAGAATCGCGTTACACACAATAAGAAAAAAGGAGCGCTTCATGAAAACAACAATAAAGCTGGGCCTCGCTGCATCCTGTCTGACGTTGCCCCTGGCGGCCCACGCCCTGGAATTCGCCGGCTATCTGCGCAGTGGTGCCGGCACCTCGACCGGCAGCGGCCCGCAGCAGTGTTTCCAACTGCCGGGCGCCCAATCCAAATACCGCCTGGGCAACGAATGCGAACAATACGCCGAGTTGGAGTTACGCCAGGACCTGTTCACCCTCGACGACGGCTCGGTGCTGAGCGTCGATGCCATGGCCTCGCTGTACAACAAGTACGACCGCGAACTGAAGTTCCAGGGCGAAAACAATGGTTCGGCCCGCATGCCGCAGATGTATGCGCAGTGGTCGAACATGCCCAGCCTCAACGGCGGTTCACTGTGGGCCGGCCGGCGCTACTACAAACGAAATGACATCCATATTTCCGACTTCTACTACTGGAACCAGAGCGCCACCGGCGGCGGTATCGAGGACGTGCTGATTGGCGATCTGAAATACAGCTACGCCCTGTCGCGCAAGGACAACCTGTACCAGAAGGAATACGCCACCCGTCACGACTTCAACGTGGCAGGCTTCAAGACCAACCCCGGCGGGGAGCTGGAGTTGGGCCTGAGCTACATCGAACAGGCTGGCGGGCGCGATACCCACAGCGGCTGGGCCCTGACTGCCCAGCATGTGCAGGCGGCCTTCCTCGGCGGCAAGAACAAGTTTGCCCTGCAGTACGGTGAAGGGCCGGGCACGGGCCTTGGCTACACCGGGAATACGGCATTGGAACGCAGCAGCAAAAGCTACCGCGCGGTGGAGTTTTTTGACTGGCAAGTGACCCCGCGTTTCGGTGGCCAGGTCGAGGCGGTGTACCAGAAAGATGTGCGCCCAGGCAGCCAGGACCAGACCTGGATGTCCATTGGTGTGCGCCCGGCATATGCCATCAGCGAACAGTTCAAGCTGGTCACCGAGCTGGGCCATGACCAAGTGGATGCCAGCGGCGGCACGCGCAAGCTCAGCAAGTTCACGTTCGCCCCGACCTGGTCGCCCAAAGGTCCGGATTTCTGGGCGCGGCCGGAAGTGCGCTTGTACTACACCTATGCCACCTGGAACCAGGCGGCCAAGCGTGCGGCCAATGAACTGGCGGCGGGTTCGGCGTTGTCCGACAGCGGCTCCTACGGCAGTGCGCGGCACGGTTCCAACTTCGGTGTGCAGGTCGAATACTGGTGGAAATAAATACGGCCGATGTAGTGACCCCTTATATGGGAGCTGGCTTGCCAGCGATGGCGGCCCCTCGGTCTTTGGCAGAGACCGAGTCGTCAGCATCGCCGGCAAGCCGGCCCCTACAGGGATTTGCATTCACCCATGATTTTTACAGAACCAAACAGCAGGTGATGTCATGACCACAAATCAACCCCTGGAACTGCTGGCGCCCCTGGCCGGGGTGCTGTTGCCCCTGGACCAGGTGCCGGATCCGGTGTTCTCCAGCCGCCTGATTGGCGACGGCGTGTGTATCGATCCCACCTCGCAGACCCTCTGCGCGCCGCTGGCCGGGGTGATCAGCAATATCCAGGACAGTGGTCATGCGGTCAGCGTCACTGACGACCACGGCGTGCAGGTGTTGATGCATATCGGCCTGGATACCGTGAACCTGGCGGGCAAGGGGTTCACCCGGCTGGTCGAGGAAGGCCAGCGGGTGGTGGCCGGGCAACCGCTGATCGAGTTTGATGCCGACTACATCGCCCTCAATGCCCGCAGTTTGCTGACCCTGATGCTGGTGGTCAGCGGCGAGCCATTTGCGCTGCTGGCGGCGGCTACGGGGCTGGTTGAAGCCGGGCAACCGTTGCTGCGCGTGACGCCTGCAATAGGTGCTGCCAATGACGCGGAAGAAGAGGGCGACGCCCTGTTTTCCAAGCCCCTGACGCTGCCCAATGCCAACGGCCTGCATGCCCGTCCGGCGGCCGTGCTGGCCCAGGCCGCAAAGGGGTTCAAGGCGAGCATCTGCCTGCACAAGCAAACCCAGAGCGCCAACGCCAAGTCATTGGTGGCGATCATGGGCCTGCAAACAGTACGCGGCGATACCCTGCAAGTGAGTGCGGCGGGGGCGGATGCGGCGGCGGCGATCGAGGCGTTGGTCGCGTTGTTGGCCCAAGGGTGCGGCGAAGCGGTGGCCGTGGTGGCCGAGGCCATCGCACCGCTGTCATCGGCAACGGTGTTGCGGGGCGTGTGCGCATCGCCAGGCTCGGCGTTTGGCCATGTGGTTCAGGTCGCCGAGCCTGAGCTGAACGTGACTGAAAAGGGCACTGGCGAGACCCCGGAACGTGCCGCGCTGACGCGCGCCCTACAGGCTGCAGCCCAAGCACTGCAAGCGCTACAGGACAAAGCCTCGGGGAGCGCCCAGGCACAGATTTTTGGTGCCCATCAGGAATTGCTCGAAGACCCGACCCTGCTGGAACACGCCCACGGTCTGCTGGCCCAAGGCAAGAGCGCGGCCTTCGCCTGGAACAGCGCCACCCTCGCCACCGCTGCACTGTTCGAGCAATCCGGCAGCCTACTGCTGGCCGAGCGTGCCGCCGATATGGCGGATGTTGGCCAGCGGGTGCTCAAGCTGATCCTCGGGGTCCAGGACGGCGCCTGGGATTTGCCGGAGCAGGCCATCCTGATTGCCGAGCAATTGACCCCCTCGCAAACCGCCAGCCTCGACCCGGCCAAGGTGTTGGGGTTTATCACCGTGGCCGGAGGGGCCACCAGTCACGTCGCCATACTTGCTCGCGCTCTTGGCTTGCCGGCGATTTGCGGTGTGCCGGTCCAGGTCTTGGCGATACCCGATGGCTCGCCAGTGTTGCTGGACGCCGACAAAGGCGAACTGCACCTCGAGCCGGCCCCGGGGGTGATCGAGACGCTGCGGGCCGCGCGCGAGCAGCAGGTTGTGCGCCATCAACGCGATGTGCAGCAGGCTGCCTTGGCCGCCACCACTCGCGACGGTCATCATATTGAAGTGACGGCCAACGTCGCTTCGCTGCAAGAGGTACAGCAAGCCCTGGCGCTGGGAGCCGAGGGGGTGGGGCTGTTGCGCTCGGAGTTTCTCTATCTGGACCGCAACCGCGCGCCGAGCCCGCAGGAACAGGCCCAGACCTACAGCGCCATTGCCGGTGTGCTGGGCCCCGAGCGCAATCTGGTGGTGCGCACCCTTGATGTGGGCGGTGACAAACCCTTGGCCTATGTGCCGATGGACAGCGAGACCAATCCATTTCTAGGCCTGCGCGGGATTCGCTTGTGCCTGGAACGTCCCGAGTTGTTGCGCGAGCAGTTCCGGGCAATCCTGGCCAGCGCGGGCTTGGCGCGGTTGCACATCATGTTGCCGATGGTCAGCCTGCTGTCGGAGCTGCGCCAGGCCCGCGAGATCCTGGAAGAGCAAGCGCTGGCCCTGGGGCTTAGCGAATTGCCGAAACTGGGGATCATGATCGAGGTGCCGTCGGCCGCGTTGATGGCGGATGTGTTTGCGCCCCATGTGGATTTTTTCTCCATTGGTACCAATGACCTGACCCAATACACCCTGGCCATGGACCGCGACCATCCACGCCTGGCCAGCCAGGCCGACAGTTTTCACCCGGCGGTGCTGCGCCTGATCGACACCACGGTCAAGGCCGCCCACGCCCATGGCAAGTGGGTGGGCGTATGTGGCGCGCTGGCGTCCGAGGCGCTGGCGGTGCCGATGCTGATCGGGCTGGGGGTGGACGAACTGTCCGTCAGCGTGCCGCTGATCCCCAGTATCAAGGCCACCGTGCGCGAGCTGGACCTGGCGGATTGCCAGATCATCGCCCGCCAGGTCCTGGGCCTTGAAGAAGCCGGCCAAGTGCGCGAGGCCTTGCGCCTTTACCACACGGCGACTGTAGAAACTTTACCTGTCGTGGAGCATTGAGCATGTTCGAGAAATTACAGCGGGCGTTCTGGAAGGCCCTGACACCGGACCTGGTGGCCGAAACGCCGAGCACCGAGCCTGCGGCTGACGCGATGTTGGCGCCGGCGGTGTTGAGTGCGCTGGGTGGGGCGGCGAATCTCAAGACACAGCAGCGGGTGGCATTGACGCGGATCCGGGTTCAGCTACAGGACTCGACACGAATGGACGAGGTGGCGCTAAAGACGGCGGGTATCACGGCGGTGATGGTGCTGGCAGGCGGGGTGGTGCATCTGATCACTGGCCTGTAGAACACCACAAAATAAATGTGGGAGCGGGCTTGCTCGCGAAAACAGTGTGTCAGTCAATTATTCATCAACTGACCCTCCGCTTTCGCGAGCAAGCCCGCTCCCACATTGGGGTTCTGTGTGTCTGATCGTTCCCAGGGGTTAGAGTTGGGGGCTGTCTTGCGCGGGCTTGGTTTTGTCCACGCCCGGGACGTGCAGGTTGCCTTCCACCATCTGGTTGCCTTCCAGCTGCGGCTGGGTCACCCAGGTCAGGATGTCGTAGTAACGACGGATGTTGGCCACGAAATGTACTGGCTCGCCGCCACGGGCGTAGCCGTAGCGGGTCTTGCTGTACCACTGCTTCTGCGACAGGCGCGGCAGCATTTTCTTCACGTCCAGCCATTTGTTCGGGTTCAGGCCTTCTTTTTGCGCCAGCTTGCGTGCGTCATCGAGGTGGCCGCCGCCTACGTTGTAGGCCGCCAGCGCAAACCAGGTGCGATCAGGTTCAAGGATCTTGTCGTCCAGTTCGCTCTTGATCATCGCCAGGTACTTGGCCCCGCCCTTGATGCTTTGCCGGGCGTCGAGGCGGTTGGACACGCCCATCGCCTGGGCGGTGTTCTGCGTCAGCATCATCAGGCCGCGCACGCCGGTCTTGGAGGTGACCGCCGGTTGCCACAGCGATTCCTGATAGCCAATGGCTGCCAATAGCCGCCAGTCGACCTTTTCTTCCTTGGCCGACGTCTTGAAGAACTTTTCGTACTTGGGCAGGCGCTGCTGCAAATGCTGGGCAAAGGTGTAGGCGCCCACGTAGCCCAGCACATCGACATGCCCGTAGTAACGATCCTTGAGGCGCTGCAAGGTGCCGTTCTTCTCGACCTTGTCGAGGTAGCTGTTGACCTCGTTGAGCAGGCTGTTGTCTTCACCTGCAGCCACCGCCCAGCTCTGGTTGCTGGCATCGCCCAGGTCAAAGGCCACCCGTACGTTGGGGAAGTACACCTGGTTCATCGCCACTTCATTGGAGTCGACCAGGGTCAGGTCAATCTGCCCTTCGTCGACCATGCGCAGCAGGTCGACCACTTCAACGGCGTCGGACTCTTCGTATTCAATCGCAGGATTCTGCTTTTTCAGCTCGGCCAGTTGCTCGGCGTGGGTGCTGCCCTTGAGCACCATGATCTTCTTGCCCACCAGGTCGGCCGCGTTGGTGGGGCGGGACTGGCCGTTGCGGTAGATGATCTGCGGGGTCACTTCCAGGTATGCATGGGAGAAGCGCACCTGTTGCTTGCGCTGTTCGCTGCTGACCAGACCGGCGGCGGCCAAGACCGGGCCGTTGGGCTTGCCCAACTGGCCGAACAGGTCGTCGAGATTGTCGGCCGTCTCGATTTCAAGCTTCACCCCCAGGTCGTCGGCAAAGCGCTTGACCAGTTCGTATTCGAAACCGGTTTCGCCGTTGCGGTCCTGGAAATAGGTGGCCGGGCTGTTTCGGGTAACCACCCGCAATACGCCATCCTCCTTGATTCGCTCGAGCGTGCTGGGCTTATCAACACAGGCGCTGAGCATCAGGAAGAGTCCGGTGGCGAGGAGCCATTTGGCACATCGCGGGCGCAAAGCAGTTGGGGAGAACATCTGCGCAGTATACGCAAACGGCCCACGGCGCCATATCTCGACAGCATGGGCGTTGTCTGCTAGCACCCGCAAAACTGTGCTGCAGCCCGCAGAAACGTGGCCTGGCGCATGATTGTGACGGTGAAAATAACTGCACCAGCAGCCCCGGAAAACCCCTCGATACCGTGCAATCGCGGCCAACTGACGTTCGGCAGCGGCCAGCAGTGCCGTTTCGGGTGCCGTTGGCGCAGGTTTACGCTAGAATGCACGGCCTCAAAGCACACCCCCTTCCCGAGGCTGTCCCGAAGATGTTGATCCTGCGCGGCGCTCCTGCCCTTTCTGCCTTTCGCCACAGCAAACTCCTTGAGCAACTGAGCCAGAAGGTTCCAGCTGTCACTGGCTTGTATGCTGAATTTGCTCACTTCGCCGACGTTAACGGCGTTTTGACCGCCGACGAACAGCAAGTGCTGGCACGCCTTCTGAAGTACGGCCCCAGCGTTCCCGTTCAAGAGCCGACCGGCCGCTTGTTCCTGGTTCTGCCGCGGTTCGGCACCATCTCGCCCTGGTCGAGCAAGGCCAGCGATATCGCCCGCAACTGCGGCCTGGAAAAAATCCAGCGCCTGGAACGCGGGATCGCCTTCTACGTGGCGGGCCAGTTCAGCGATGCCGAAGCCGAGCTGATCGCCAGCAGCCTGCACGACCGCATGACCCAGATCATCGTCAGCCAGCTGGAACAGGCCGCCGGCCTGTTCAGCCACGCCGAGCCCAAGCCGCTTACTGCGATTGACGTGCTCGGCGGTGGCCGCGCGGCCCTCGAGAAGGCCAACACCGAGCTGGGCCTGGCCCTGGCTGAAGACGAAATTGACTACCTGGTCAACGCCTTCAACGGTTTGCAGCGCAACCCCCACGACATCGAACTGATGATGTTCGCCCAGGCCAACTCCGAGCACTGCCGGCACAAGATCTTCAACGCCAGTTGGGACATTGACGGCCAGAGCCAGGAAAAAAGCCTGTTCGGCATGATCAAGAACACCTACGTGATGCACAGCGAAGGCGTTCTGTCGGCTTATAAAGACAACGCCTCGGTGATCGTCGGCAGCGTTGCCGGCCGTTTCTTCCCGGACCCTGAAACCCGCCAGTACGGCGCGGTGCAGGAGCCGGTGCATATCCTGATGAAGGTCGAGACCCACAACCACCCGACCGCAATTGCCCCGTTCCCGGGCGCAGCCACCGGCTCGGGCGGCGAGATTCGCGACGAAGGTGCAACCGGCCGTGGCGCCAAGCCCAAGGCGGGCCTGACCGGTTTCACCGTGTCCAACCTGCAGATCCCAGGCTTCGAACAGCCATGGGAAGTGCCGTACGGCAAGCCTGAGCGCATCGTTACTGCGCTGGACATCATGATCGAAGGCCCGCTGGGCGGCGCCGCGTTCAACAACGAATTCGGGCGCCCGGCGCTGACCGGTTACTTCCGTACCTTCGAGCAGTCCATCACCACCCCCCGTGGCGATGAAGTGCGCGGTTACCACAAGCCAATCATGTTGGCCGGCGGCATGGGCAACATCCGTGAAGACCACGTGCAGAAGGGCGAGATCCTGGTCGGCTCCAAGCTGATCGTGCTTGGCGGCCCGGCGATGCTGATCGGCCTGGGCGGCGGTGCCGCTTCCTCGATGGCCACCGGCACCAGCTCGGCAGACCTGGATTTTGCTTCCGTACAGCGCGAAAACCCCGAGATGGAGCGTCGCTGCCAGGAAGTCATCGACCGTTGCTGGCAGTTGGGTGACAAGAACCCCATCAGCTTTATCCACGACGTCGGCGCCGGTGGTTTGTCCAACGCCTTCCCTGAGCTGGTCAACGATGGCGACCGTGGTGGCCGTTTCGAACTGCGCAACATTCCAAATGACGAGCCGGGCATGGCCCCGCACGAAATCTGGAGCAACGAATCCCAGGAACGTTACGTACTGGCCGTTGGCCCGGCGGACTTCGAACGCTTCCAGGCCATCTGCGAGCGCGAGCGCTGCCCGTTTGCGGTGGTCGGCGAAGCCACTGCCGAGCCGCAACTGACTGTCACCGACAGCCACTTCGGCAACAGCCCGGTAGACATGCCCCTTGAAGTGCTGCTGGGCAAAGCCCCACGCATGCACCGCTCGGCGGTACGTGAAGCCGAGTTGGGCGATGATTTCGACCCAAGCACACTGGAACTGGCCGACAGCATCGAACGCGTGCTGCACCACCCGGCCGTGGCGAGCAAAAGCTTCCTGATCACCATCGGCGACCGCACCATCACCGGCCTGGTTGCCCGTGACCAAATGGTCGGCCCATGGCAGGTTCCAGTGGCTGACGTTGCCGTCACTGCCACCAGCTTCGACGTGTATACCGGTGAAGCCATGGCCATGGGCGAGCGCACGCCGCTGGCCCTGCTGGACGCCCCGGCGTCGGGCCGCATGGCCATTGGTGAAACCCTCACCAACATCGCGGCTTCCCGTATTGGCAAGCTGTCCGACATCAAACTGTCGGCCAACTGGATGTCGGCCGCCGGTCATCCGGGCGAAGATGCGCGCCTGTACGACACTGTAAAAGCGGTCGGCATGGAGCTGTGCCCCGAGTTGGGCATCACCATCCCGGTGGGCAAGGACTCCATGTCCATGGCCACCCGCTGGAACGAAGATGGCAGCGACAAGAGCGTCACTTCGCCGCTGTCGTTGATCGTTACCGGCTTCGCCCCGGTCACCGATATCCGCCAGACCCTGACCCCGCAACTGCGCATGGACAAGGGCACCACCGATCTGATCCTGATCGACCTGGGCCGTGGCCAGAACCGCATGGGCGCCTCGATCCTGGCGCAGACCCACGGCAAACTCGGCAAACACGCGCCGGACGTGGATGATGCGGAAGACCTCAAAGCCTTCTTCGCCGTGATCCAGGGCCTGAATGCCGACGGCCACCTGCTGGCTTACCACGACCGTTCCGACGGTGGTTTGCTGACCAGCGTTGTAGAGATGGCGTTCGCCGGTCACTGCGGCCTGAACATCGTGCTCGACAGCGTTGCCGAGGATGCTGCCGAGATCAACGGCATCCTGTTCAACGAAGAGTTGGGCGCGGTGATCCAGGTGCGCCAGGACGCCACCCCGGATGTACTCGCACAATTCAGCGCCGCTGGCCTGGATGATTGCGTGGCGGTGATTGGCCAGCCGATCAACAACGGCGAAATCAATATCTCGTTCAACGGCGATACCGTGTTTGCCGGCCAGCGCCGCTTGCTGCAACGCCAGTGGGCCGAGACCAGCTACCAGATCCAGCGCCTGCGCGACAACGTCGACTGCGCCGAGCAAGAGTTCGAGGTGATCCTGGAAGAAGACAACCCGGGCCTGAGCGCCAAGCTCAGCTTCGACGTCAACCAGGACATCGCCGCGCCTTACATCAAGAAAGGCATCCGTCCTCAAGTTGCCGTACTGCGTGAGCAGGGCGTCAACGGCCAGGTGGAGATGGCGGCGGCGTTCGACCGTGCCGGCTTCAACGCGATCGATGTGCACATGAGCGACATCCTCGCCGGCCGTGTTGACCTCGACGAGTTCAAAGGCCTGGTGGCCTGCGGTGGTTTCTCCTACGGCGACGTACTGGGTGCCGGTGAAGGCTGGGCCAAGTCGGCCCTGTTCAACAGCCGTGCCCGCGATGCGTTCCAGGGGTTCTTCGAGCGTAACGACAGCTTCACCCTGGGTGTGTGCAACGGTTGCCAGATGATGTCCAACCTCAGCGAGCTGATCCCGGGCAGCGAGTTCTGGCCGCACTTTGTGCGCAACCGTTCCGAGCAGTTCGAAGCCCGTGTGGCCATGGTGCAGGTGCAGGAATCCAACTCGATCTTCCTGCAAGGCATGGCCGGTTCGCGCATGCCAATCGCCATCGCCCACGGTGAAGGCCATGCCGAGTTCGAGAGCGAAGAAGCCCTGTTGGAAGCCGATCTGTCCGGCACCGTGGCCCTGCGCTTTGTCGACAACCACGGCAAGGTCACCGAAAGCTACCCGGCCAACCCGAACGGCTCGCCGCGCGGGATCACCGGCCTTACCAGCCGCGACGGTCGCGTGACCATCATGATGCCGCACCCGGAGCGTGTATTCCGCGCCGTGCAGAACTCCTGGCGCCCTGAAGAGTGGAACGAAGACGGCGCGTGGATGCGCATGTTCCGTAACGCTCGCGTGTGGGTGAACTAAGGCTGTGTACAAGCTCAGCTTCTTTGTGCCCGACAGCCATGTGGAGACGGTGAAAACTGCCGTCTTCGCAGCCGGCGGCGGGCGCATCGGCAACTACGACAGCTGCGCCTGGCAAGTGCTGGGCCAGGGCCAATTCCGCGCGTTGGATGGCAGCCAGCCGTTTATCGGGCAGGTCGGCCAGGTTGAAGTGGTTGAGGAGTGGAAGGTTGAGCTGGTGGTGGCTGATGAGCTGATCGTGGCGGTTGTGGCTGCGTTGAAGCTCAGCCACCCCTACGAGACACCGGCGTATGAGGTGTGGCAGTTGGCGGATTTCTGATTCGTAGGCTGCATAAACAAGAAACCCGCTGGGCCAGTTTGGTCAGCGGGTTTTTTGTTGCCTGTGATAGCCCTCGATACCTACACAATAAGCAGATAGGGCCGTTGTGGCGAGCGGGCTTGCCCCGCGTTGGGCTGCGAAGCAGCCCCAAAATCAGCCGCTACGGAGTATCTGATATACCGCATTCGGCTTACTGGGGCTGCTTCGCAGCCCAGCGCGGGCAAGCCCGCTCGCCACGGGGAAGTTTGTTAGTTATTGGACGTTGTGTGGATAGCTATGCTGCGATAGCCCGTCCAAACAACCTGCCCTCTCTACCGGGAAGGCGGATTTTTGCCCGGCTTATGGCGCGGGCGTGAGTTTTACCTCGGCACGAATGGCGTCGATCAAGGTGGTCTGGTAGACAAAGCGCTGCTCGGTCATGCCCCAGCGATCGATGAAGAACATGCCCTGATCGTCCACCTGGATCGGGGTCGAGACGATTTCCCCTGTTCTGGATTTATGCAGCAGGTTGGTTTCTGCCGTGGACGGGCGTTCGACCAGAAAGTGCCCGGACACTTTCAGTCGCGTGCGGTCCAGCGGTACGAAGGCGGTCGGTTCGCGGATGTCGGCGATGCCGACCTGCAAGGTGAAGTCGCTGCGCAGGGCGGCCCAGCGGGTTTCCAGGTTCGTCTCCCAGCGACCGGGCTGGATGGGGAGTGAGCGGCTGGGCGCTGCGTCGCGGATGTGCAGGCTGGCGGCGCCTTGCAGCTCGGCCAGGCCAGGCACTTGCAGGTGGGTGTTGGTGTGGGCGCTGCCGATGAACGCCACCCATTTGTGCGCGCCGTGTGCCGCCTGGTCGGCGTCGATCACCCGGGAGGCGAAGTAGCTGAACATCTGGTTGCGCGCTTCAGGGTTGGCGCCCTTGACGTAATAACTGGCGGTGCAATCGAGCGCTCGCACGCGCAGCCCGTGTTTGTTGGCTTGCTGGATCACTTCAAAATAGCTGTTGGCGCCGCTGTAGAGCGGCATATGCCCGGCATCCTGGCGTTTGAGGTAGTCCTTGAGCGCGGGCGACAGGCGTTTTGACTGGCGCAAGGCATCCAACTCCGCCTGGTGCAAGTCGGTGAGTAAATGTTCGACGTACAGCGTGTCGAACTTCAGCGCCTTGAGTTGCTTCATGTGTTTGATCAGGAACGCTTTGCTCGCCTGCGCGCTGTGCGCCTCGCCGATGACCAGCCCCGCCAGTTGGCTTTCACTCACCGCACGCAAAAACGGCTCCGGCAGCGTTTGGCCGTTGAGCCGCGACAATTCCGGGCGGGCCGGCAGGGTGTGCTGGCTGAAATACTGCTGGGCATCCAGGGTCAGACGGTCTCGTGTGCTTTTGAAGGCCGAAAACGCCTTGCGATGCGCGGGCGCCGGCAGGTAACGGGTGTCCAGCCCGCGATACTGGTTGGACTGGGCCAGGATGCTTTCGCGCAGGTCGGCAGCCAGATCGTAGTCGCTGAAATGCGTGACCGTTGCCTCCGCCATCGACGGGCATGGCGATATTACGGGGCGTTCAGGCGCGCGCACGGCCAGGGTGTAATCGGCTGTGGTGTCGCCCGCATCAATGCGCAAACCCACGGCCTGATCAGCGCCGACATCCTCCACGCGTACGGCAATTGCTTTGTGCAGGTCGGCCAGGCCCGGCGCCTGATCGGTTGTGGTCATGCGTGCCGGGTCCATCAGGGCGATCCAGCGTTCATCGGGCACGGCTTCGCTGTCGGCCAGCAGGACTTTGTGCGAGTAGAAGTTGCGCAAGGCAGTGCCGCGCGTGGTGGTGGGCGGGGTGTCGCCGAGGTGGAGGGCGTCATCCAGGTCGTAGCAGGTCGAGGCGTCCAGCGCTTTGATCTTGATGCCTTTGGCTGAAGCCTTGCGCACCAGCGCCAGGTAGGAAAATTCGGCGTCGTCGGCAAACCCGAGGGCCTTGTCCACATGCATCAGATGCCGCTCGATGTGCTTCCAGGATTTGCCGCTGTTGAGCTTGTCCAGTTTCGGGCGGAATACATCACTGGGCAGGTATTCGATGTACAGACGCTTGAAGCCTTTGTCGAACAGCGCCTCGAGGTTGTCGATCAGCACCTGTTGGCCGACGCCGCTGTCGGGGATGGCGCCGATGATCAGGTTCGGTGCGCGGGTAAACGCAGCGTTGTCGGTGAGTGCGGCCAGCGAGTTCTCCAACGCGACGGCCGGCACCTCGGCACGGGGCGCCACGGGCGGCTGCTGGCGGAAGAAGTCCTCGGCATCGCGGGTCAGTTGGTTGACCTGTTGCTGGTACACCTCACGCAGCGGTCGCAGGTGCCGGGCCGCTGCGGCCAAGGTGATGTGGGGGTTTTCGTACACCCAGTCGCCCTGTTGGTGCAGTTGCGCCTTGAGGTCGGGGTTGAGCACGTGCTCCAGCTTGTCCGCGTACTTGGCCGGCACCTCATAACGCTTCAGTGCGTCGGGTGTCTGTGGCAGTTTTTCATACTTCGGCGCGCCGCCGATCACGCCAGTGCGTCGCCAAATGCCCAGGTCATCCGGGGCAGCGAGGCGGGTGGTGGACACCAGTTTGCCGGTGACCGGGTCCAGGCGGTAGAGCAGATAGCGCCCGATCGGGTCCGGTGTTTTGTGCGCCCAGAGAAATTCGCCCTGGAACAACACCGATTGCATCCCCGCAGGCTTGAGCGGCGGCGGTTCCAGTGGGCTGATCAGTCTCAGCGCAGGGCTCTGCACAATACGCCTGGGGGCCTGGCGCACGGCAAACTGTTGCAGGGTGCCGAGGGCCGGGCGCAGATCGGTGAACAAGCCGCCGGCGCTGTTGAGCAGGTAACCGATCAAGTGTTCCAGGGCCTGGGCGTTGTCGCCTTGATGGTAGGCGTGCAGAGCGAGCATGCCGTCCTTGAACGCCAGCGCCAGGCCGACGCTCAGGCTCAGTACCGGGAAGGGTGCGGTGGCGATGGCGGCGACCCATTCCACGCACGTCCAGGCGATGCCGCTGATCATCTGGGTGCGGTTGACGGTGGTGGCTTTCACGTCATCCATCGTGCGTTGCAGCTTGAGGTCATACACCTCGCGTCGCAGGTCCTGGATCTGGGTTTGTGCGCGGATCGGGTCATGGCGCGGCGGGCTGACACTGGTTTTATCCAGCCCTTGTGGCAACTGCCGCCGGGCGTCCTCAAGGAAGGTGCGCACCCGCCCCTGGGACTGCACCGCGACGCGCTGCACCAGGTAACCGAGCATGCCGGGGAGTTTTTTCAACAGGTAGTTGAACTGCCTGGCTTCACGCACGCTGATGCCGTCCGGGGCGTTGGGGGTGTAGAGCAGCGTCGGGGCCTCGGCATGGGTGAAGAGGTAGCAGCCGATCACCCATTCGCCGTCGATGCTCAAGCGGTGGATCGCGTGATCACGGCGGATCGCCGGCGAGGTCTGGTCCATGCTGGCGATGCTGCGCTCCAGCCAAGCGCCGTCGAGCGCGGCGATATGCCCTTGCAGGCGGCATTCAAGGGCGGCGCTGCGCAGTTGCCCTTGGGTCAGGGCCAGGGTGGCGTTGCGCCGCAGCGCGTAGTCCGGGCTGTCGACGTTGAGCAGGCGGGTCTTGATCTCATTGATATACCGCTCGCCGATCCAGACCCCGGTGACCGAGCGCGCGACTTTCTCGGCAGTCAACGCGCTCAGGTCCACGCCGTCGGGGCCTTTGAAGCGAGCCGAGCGGGAGAATTTCTCGTCGAGAAAACCGATGCCGTCGGCGTAGCCATCGCGGTACAGCTGGGTGTAGCTGATTGGCGCAGCCTTGGCGAGCGTGGGTGCGTAGGCCCAGACGCTGTCGGGGTCGACGTCGGAGCGCGGGCGCCCAAGCAGCGTGCCCAGGCGCTGGCGCGCCTGCTCATGCAGGTACGCGCTGAAGCTCGGCACCTGCGCCTCGGACAAGGGGTAATCGTTGTAGGCACGCAGACCGCCTTCGGTGTCGTCCGCCAGTTTCATCAGGGTGCGCCGCGTGGGTAGCGGCGCCGCGCGGAACCAGGCGGGGGTGCTGAACTCATCGTCATCCAGGCGCGTGGCCAACACATGGGTGGCCATCGCCTTGAGGCAATCGGCATGGCTGACGGTGGGGCCGAAGCTGATTTCGCGGTGCTCCTGGGCGTGAAACTTGTAGCTCAGGCCGCTGAGCACCTGTTTCATCTTGGCGCGAAAGCGCAGGGCGACGCGGGTGACCAGGTAATCGGTGAGGGTGCCGGGCGGTGACTTGACGCCATTGTCCAGGGTCCAGCCGAGGATGTGATTCTGGCAGGCAACTTCACTGTCGAACGCCTGGAATTGCTGCGCGCGCGGTGCTTGCGGCGTACACAGCAACACGCGGTCGACGGCGCCGCTGGCGTTGCGCCGGCGCAGCACCCACAGGTCTTGCAACTGAGCCTCGTGCAACGCCAGGGTTGAGGCGCTCAGCAACGGGTCGCTGCCTTGGCGCACGCGCTTGATCAGCTCGACATCGTCAGCGCTGAGATGCCCCTGCAGCAGCGCGGTGCAGGCCAGGGCAATGATTCTGTGATCAAGCATGGCCTCGATGGCCTGGCACAGTTCGGTCTTCGCGTGGAGTTGCTTTTGCAAGGTACTGAAGTCGATACGCGGTTGTAGCGTACCCAGTTGCTCCGCGAGCCAGCCTGGTGTCAGCTCGGCGTAGGCGGCGGGCAGTGGCGCGCCGTCGTAGCTGAGGCTGGTTTTTTTCAGGAAGTCGGAGCCGGTGTGCTCATCGTCGGGATGTAGGCCGCGCAAGGCCAGCTCGACCAGGTCGCGCTCGTGGTTGTATTCGCCGATCGGGTTGAGCAAGCGCCGCGTGGTTACCAGCAGGCGTTGCGGTTCGAGGTCGTGGATATCCAGCTCATCGCTCAGGCGCTCCAGCCATTGGTGACGCGCCAGCGCGTAAGGCGTGGCGAGGGCGCCGAACAGTTGCTCCAGATGTTGCCGGGCCTGGTTGTAATGGTGCAGATGTTCGGCGAGTTGAGCGCGTTGGGGGGCGGTGGCGCTGCGGTACCAGTCCGGCGCGCTGTACCGCAGCCAGCGATCGAGCAGCAGTTGGGCACGCCATTGCAGGCGCGCGCTGACGTCGGGAACGGCAGCTGCGATGGCCTGCTCCAGCGCGTTGATCAGGGCTTGCGCGTCGCTGTGCGGGTTGTCCACCAGGCTGAGGGCACGGGTGATGTCATCACTGCGCTTGGCGATCAGTTGGTTGTCGAGGTGTTCGAACAGCGGCCGCTCACTGATCGGGTTCAACCCCAGCGGCCAGATGGCGTGTGGCGTCAACGCCTGGTAGTCGGTGGGCAGCAGGCCCATGAAGTGCGTGCGCTCGGCGGCGGCGTCCAGGCGCTGGAACAGCGCGGTGTCGAGGTCGATGAGGGTGGCAAAAAACTCGATCCCGCGTGAGGGGGTAAACAGCGCCACACGGCCGACCGGTGTGCTCGATTGAAGCTCGCTCACCTGCGGGCTTGAATGTTCGGTCAGCACAAAAGCTGCGGCCAATTCGACGGTTTGCCCTTGGTATTCAAAGGTCAGTGCATACAGGCCTGGGCGTTGTGTGACGCCAAGCGGTATGCGGTCCAGGATCGCCAACTCCTGCGGGTGCAGCAGGCGGTCGGCGCCCGCGAGTGCGGCTTCGTGAGTCAGGGCTGTGTAGCCGGCCTCAAAGGTCATGAAGGATTTACGTGCCTTGCCGTCGATCTGCTCGCGGCGGTCCATGTCCTGCAGTTGTGTGTTCAGCGTGGTTCTGAGGGTGGCCAGCAGGGTCTGGCCTTCAGCGCTTTGCAGATCCCGCTCGGCCAATTCCTGGTACAGCGCACGGCTCTTATCGAGGAACTGTTGCCGGTACTGTTTGAGAAGCGTGTTCAAGCGTTCCAGATAAGCCAGGTCTGCCGACTGGGTTTGCGCAGGCAGCAACGGCCCATCGACATCGAGCAGGTGGTGGCCGATCAGGTTGAGTGAGCCTTTGATCTCGTCAAAGCTCAAGGGGGGATTGGAAGTGCTCACAGGCACGGGCTCCATGCTGAGGGTTAGAGCCGTCAGCATGGGCAGGGCCGCCCCGGGCGGGGCGGTAGATAGGTAGGTCAGGCGCCCGCGCGCACCGGGTTGCGTTGTGCCAGGGCCTTGAGGGCGTCGCTCAAGCCCTGGGCCTGGTCGCCGACCAGCAAATGCCACACGCCGTCTTCAAGCCGGCTGACACCCTGGCAGCCGAGGCTGTTGAGTTGCGCCTGCGACAGGCCTTTTTCATCGGCCAGTTGCAGGCGGATACGGGTCATGGCGATGCAGTCCAGTTGCACCACATTGTCCTGCCCGCCCAATGCATCCAGCCATTGCTGTGCCTGGGCCGTGGCGACTGTAGCGGCGCTGGCCGCTGGCGTTGGCATGGCGGCGCCGGCCACCGGCACGTGATTGGATGAGGGCATCGCCAGGCGGATTTCATCGGCAATGCTATCGGCCAGCGGCCCGACGACGACCTGCAGGCTGCCGCCGTTGCCGGGACGGACCACCGCCATGGCGCCAAGGGCTTTCAACTCGGCATCCAGCGCCTTGTTGCGGTCCACCATGTCCAGGCGCAAGCGCGTGGTGCAGGCGCCGACGCTCAACAGGTTCGCGGCACCGCCCAATGCGCGCAGGTACGCATGGGCCCGCTGGTTATCCGTCATGACCTCGGCCTGGGCCACCTGAATGTCTTCGCGCCCTGGCGTTTTCAGGTTGAAGCGGCGGATGCAGTAGCTGAACACGCTGTAGTAGATCAGCGCATATGCCAGGCCCACGGGCACCACCAGCCAGCCATTGGTGGATTTGCCCCAGCCCAGGACCATGTCGATGAAACCGCCGGAAAAGGTGAAGCCCAGGTGAATGTCCAGCAGGTTGGTGACGGCCATCGACAGGCCTGTCAGCAGCGCATGCAGCAGATACAGGAACGGCGCGAGGAACATGAACGCGAACTCGATCGGCTCGGTCACCCCGGTGAGGAACGAGGTCAGGGCCATCGACAGGAATATCCCACCCATGATCTTGCGCCGCTCCGGCAGGGCATTGCGGTACATCGCCAGGCACGCCGCCGGCAGGCCGAACAGCATCACCGGGAACATGCCGGTCATGAACTGGCCGCCGTTGGGGTCGCCGGCAAAGTAGCGTGTCAGGTCGCCCGTCACCACCGCGCCGGTGGCCGGGTCGGTGAAGCTGCCGAACACGAACCAGGCCATATTGTTGAGGATATGGTGCAGGCCGGTGACGATCAGCAGGCGGTTGAATACGCCAAACACAAACGCCCCCAGGCTGCCGCTTTCCATCAGCAAGACGCCGAAGCCGTTGATGGCGTGCTGCACCGGCGGCCAGATCAGGCCGAACACCACGCCCAGGCCCACTGCCGAGAACCCGGTGACAATCGGCACGAAGCGTCGCCCGCCGAAAAAAGCCAGGTACTCCGGCAGCTTGATGTCCTTGAAGCGGTTGTACAGGGCGCCGGCCATCAAGCCGCTGACGATCCCGGCCAGCATGCCCATGTTGATGGTCGAGTCCAGCACCTTGAGGGTCGAGATCATCACCAGGTAACCGATGGCGCCCGCCAGCCCGGCCGTGCCGTTGTTGTCCCGGGCAAAGCCGACGGCGATACCGATGGCGAAAATCAGGGCCAGGTTGGCAAAGATCGCTTGCCCGGCGTCGTGCATCACCGCGATGTTCAGCAGGTCGGTATCACCCAGGCGCAGCAACAGGCCGGCAATCGGCAGGATGGCGATGGGTAGCATCAATGCGCGGCCCAGGCGTTGCAGGCCTTCGATGAACAATTGGTACATGGCGAGTCTCCTTTTTCTTGTTGTTGTCAGCTCAACGGCCAGTGCTGGTGACAGGCTTGGCGTACGGCCCCGGCGCTGCTCAGGTTGAGCAGGCCCTGGCTCAGTTGCCGGCATTGCGTGGCGTCGAGGTGGCGCACACGGTCTTTGATTTCAGCAATCTGCGGCGGGCTCACTGACAGCTCGCGCACCCCCAGGCCCACCAGCACCGGCGTGGCCAGCGGGTCGGAGGCCAGGGCGCCACACACGCCGACCCAACGGCCATGTTTCGCGGCGCCGGCGCAGGTCTGGGCGATCAGGCGCAACAGCGCCGGGTGCAGTGCATCGACCCGGGCAGCCAGGCCCGCGTGGTCGCGGTCCATGGCCAGGGTGTACTGAGACAGGTCATTGGTGCCGATCGACAAAAAGTCCGCATGCTCGGCCAGTTGCTCGGCCATCAGCGCGGCGGCCGGCACTTCGATCATCACCCCCAGGTCCGGGCGCTGGGTCAACCCCAGTTCAGCGCACAGGTCGTCGAGGCGCTGGCGAATGTGCAGCAACTCGTCCACTTCACTGACCATCGGCAACAGGATCCGACAGCGCTGCAACGGGCTGACCTGCAGCAGGGCGCGCAGTTGCTGGTCGAGCAGTTCCGGGCGTACCTGGGCCATGCGAATGCCGCGCAGGCCCAGCACCGGATTGGCTTCGGCGGGCAGTGGCAGATAGTCGAGCTGTTTGTCGCCGCCCACATCGATGGTGCGAATGATCACTGGTTTGTCGCCCATGGCGTCCAGCACCGCCTGGTAGGCCTGGCGCTGCTCTTGTTCATCGGGCGCGGTGCGGCGCTCGACAAACAGAAATTCGGTGCGCAACAGGCCAACGCCATCGGCGCCGTTTTCATAGGCCATCTGTGCCTCGCTGCTGGAGGCCACATTGGCCGCCACCTCAACGCTTACGCCATCAAGGGTGCTGGCCGCTGTCTGGGCCTGGGCCTGTTGCTGTTGGCGCTGCAGTTTTTGCGCATCGCGGATCTGGTGCACCTCGGCGTGGCGTGCATCATCGGGCGTCAGTTCCAGGCGGCCGTTGGCGGCGTCCAGCACCACACGCTGGCCTTGGGGCACGTCGAACACTTCACTGCCCAGGGCGACCACACAGGGCAGGCCTTTGCCCCGGGCCAGGATCGCCACATGGGAGGTGGCGCCCCCTTCGGCCATGCACAGGCCCGCAGCGTTCTGCTCGCTCAACTGCAGCAGGTCCGAGGGGGTCAATTCATGGGCGGCGACAATGGCGCCGGCCGGCAACTCGAACTGCCAGGCTTCACCCAGCAGCGCCCGCAGGACCCGCTGCTGCAAGTCCCGCAGGTCGTTGGCGCGCTCGGCGAACAACGGCTTGCCCAAGCCCAGCAGTACGGCGCATTGGGCCTGGATCGCATCGCGCCAGGCATGGGTGGCGGCGCTGCCCTGGTCAATGGCCTGGCTGGCGCTGTGCAGCAGGGCAGGGTCTTCCAGCAGGGCCAGGTGGGCTGCGAAGATCTCCTCTTCGTCCACGTCCTTGCGCCGGCGGGCGTGCTCCAGGGTACGGCGGATTTCCCCGCGCACCTGCTCCAGGGCGGCGTCCAGTTGCTGCAACTGCTCATCGGCGACGTGGGTTCGCGGGTCTGCTGGCAACTCGATGCTGCTCATGCGCCACAATGGCCCGCAGACCAGGCCGGGCGCGGCGCAGACACCTTGCAACACACCGGCTTCGGCGGGGGCGCGATGTGCAGGGGCGGCGGCCGGGGCCGGGGCGGTGTGGGGAACCTCCAGCGACAGCGCCGCGAGCAGCGCTTGCAAGGCGGCTTCGCTGTCTTCGCCCTGGCAACTGACGCGCACTTCGTCCTGCTCGCCAATCCCCAGGCCCAGCAGGCCGATCAGGCTGTCGCACGGCGCAGACTTGCCGGCGAAATGCAGGTGCGACTGGCTGCTGAAACCTTGCGCGGTCTTGCGGACCAGCGCAGCGGGGCGTGCATGCAGGCCCCCCTTGTGGGTGATGCGAATGCTGGCGCTGGCGGCGTTGCCGGTGTGCGCGCCAGGCGCTGTGCGGGTGGCCGAGGTGTGGCGCGGGCAGACCTGCATCAGCGGTTGGCCCACGGTCGCCATTTGCATGCTGAACGGTCGCAGCTCGAACTGATCGCTGTTGGTGAGGATGATCAGGCTGATCAGGCTTTTGCACTGGCGGGCGATGCGGTCCAGGTCCAGGCGCACCAGGGCCTGACCGCTGCTCACCCGGGCGCCCTCCTTGACCAGCAGGGCAAAGCCCTCGCCCTTGAGCTCGACGGTGTCGATGCCCACGTGCAACAGGATCTCTGCACCGTTGTCGGCGCGCAGGGTCAGCGCATGCCCGGTGCGGGCAAGGTGAATCACCACGCCATCGCATGGCGCATACAGGCAATCGTTGAGCGGGTCGATGGCCAGGCCATCGCCCATGGCGCCGCTGGCGAACACCTCGTCTGGCACGTTGCCCAGGGTCCGCACCGGCCCGGTCAGGGGCGCGTTGAGGGTCAGGTCATTGTTATTGTTGGTCATGGGCACGGTACTCATCAGGAAAACGCTGCACATCACTTCAGTGGGTGCGGGTGACTTTGCTCAGGTGGCGCGGCTGGTCGGGGTCCATGCCCCGGGCCTGGGCCAGGCCGGCGGCCATTACGTAAAAGCTCTGGATCGCCAGGATCGGGTCCAGGGCCGGGTGTTCGGCGCGGCTGAGGGTCAGGTCACGCTCGGCGATATCGTCGGGTGCGGCCAGCAGCACGCGGGCGCCGCGTTGGCGCATTTCCGTGGCCAGGGTCAGCAAGCCCGGCTGTTCGGCGCCGCGTGGGGCGAACACCAGCAACGGGTAGTTGGCGTCGATCAAGGCCATCGGCCCGTGGCGCACTTCGGCGCTGCTGAAGGCTTCGGCCTGGATCGCCGAGGTTTCCTTGAGTTTGAGCGCGGCTTCCTGGGCGATGGCAAACCCGGCGCCACGGCCGATGACCATCAGGCGCTGGCAATCGCGCAGGGCGTCGATGGCCAGGCTCCAGTCCTGGGTCGCCGCTTCGCGCAGGCCGGCAGGCAAGGCGTGGCAGGCTTCGAGCAGGCCGTCTTCCTGGTTCCAGTGGCCGACCAACTGGGCACTGGCGCTCAAGGTGGCGATGAAGCTCTTGGTCGCGGCCACACTGCGTTCGGGGCCGGCGCACAGGGGCACATGGAATTCACACGCGGCCTCCAAAGGCGAGTCTTCGGCGTTGACCATCGATACGCTCAACGCCCCGCGCTTGCGCAGCAGGCGCAGGCTGTTGACCAGGTCCGGGCTTTGCCCCGACTGGGAAAACCCGAAGGCGGCCTGACCGCTGACTTTCAGCGGCGCCTGCGCCAGTGTCACCACCGACATCGGCAGCGACGCCACCGGCACGCCCACGTGTTGCATGGTCAGGTAGGCGAAGTAGCTGGCGGCGTGGTCCGAACTGCCACGGGCGACAGTCATCGCCACTTGCGGCGGCTGGCGGCGCAGGCGGCCCGCGACTTCGGCCAGCAGCGGGTCGAGGCATTGCAATTGGGCCGCGACGGCCTCACAGGAGGCCAGGGCCTCTTCAAGCATTTTTGAAGTCAATGGTTTCTCCTTCGACCATTACGTCGGTGAGGTGCAGGGAGCGGTCCAGGCGCACGCAGTCGGCAAAACTGCCGGGTTGCAGGCGGCCGCGTTGATCCAGGCCCAGATAGTCCGCAGGAAATTGCGACAGGCGCTGTGAGGCTTCGTTGATCGGCAGGCCGATCTTCACCAGGTTGCGCAGCGCCTGATCCATGGTCAGGGTGCTGCCGGCCAGGGTGCCGTCGGCCAGGCGCACGCCGCCCAGGCATTTGGTCACGGTATGGCTGCCCAGCTTGTATTCACCGTCGGGCATGCCGGCGGCGGCCGTGGAGTCGGTGACGCAGTACAGGCAGGGGATCGAGCGCAGGGCCACGCGCATGGCGCCGGGGTGCACGTGCAGCAGGTCCGGGATCAACTCTGCGTATTTGGCATGGGCCAGGGCGGCGCCGACGATGCCCGGCTCGCGGTGATGCAGCGGGCTCATGGCGTTGTACAGGTGGGTAAAACTGGTCGCGCCGGCGGCCAGGGCGGCGACGCCTTCTTCATAGCTGCCCAGGGTATGGCCGATCTGCATGCGCACCCCGCGTTGGCTGAGCGCGCGGATCAGGCCGTCATGGCCGGCGATTTCCGGGGCAATGGTGATCACCCGGATCGGCGCCAGGCGCAGGTATTCCTCAACCTCGGCCATCAGCGCTGTGTGGGCGAAGTTCGGTTGGGCGCCGAGTTTGCCCGGGTTGATGTAGGGGCCTTCCAGATGCACCCCCAGCACTCGGGCGCTGCCGGCCGGGCGCTGTTCGCAGAACTGGCCGAGTTCGCCGAGCACCCGGGAGATTTCCTCGACCGGCGCAGTCATGGTGGTGGCCAACAACGAGGTGGTGCCGAAACGCACATGGGTGCGAGTGATGGTCTCGAAGGCGCTGCCGCCTTCCATGATGTCCTTGCCGCCGCCGCCGTGCACATGCAGGTCGATAAAACCCGGCAGCAAGTAGGGCAGGTCGTTGTCGGCCGGATCGCAAGGCACGCCTTCGACGGCGCTGACCTTGCCTTCGTGGTGCACCAGGCGGCCGCGAATCCAGCCGTGGGGCGTGAGGATATTGTCTTCGGACATGGCAGTTCTCTAAGGCCGCAACTCGGCGGCAAAGTCATAGCGACGCAGCTCTGCGACAAAGTCGTAGTAGTCGTTGCGGCAGTAGGTGTCGGTGATCTCGATGGGCGTGTTGTCGGCGGTGTAGCCGACCCGGGTCATCAGCAGCATGGCGGTGCCGGGGGCGATGCCCACCAGGGCCGCGAACTCGTCCGAGGCGTTGATTGCCTGGATGTGTTGCAGGGCCCGCACCACCGGTTTGCCGATGCCTTCCAGGTATTCGTAGAGCGAGCTGCCGATGGCCTGGGGGTTGGGAATGATCGAAGCGGGCAGGGCGCTCATCTCGATGGCCATCACGGTGTCGTCCGCTTTGCGCAGGCGCTTGAGCCGCGCCACTTTGTCGGTGGGCGACAGGCCCAGGCGGATCAGTTCTTCATGGGTCGGCGGGGTGATCTCGCGCACCAGCCATTGCGAACTGGGGGCAAACCCCTTGAGCCGCAGCATTTCGCTGAACCCCGAAAGGCGCGACAGCGGTTGTTCCAGGCGCGGCGTAATAAAAGTCCCGGAGCCTTGGCTGCGGCGGATCAAGCCTTGGGCGAACAACACTTCCAGGGCTTTGCGGGCGGTGACCCGGGAAATGCTCAACTGCTCGCTGAGCACGCGCTCCGAGGGCAAGGCCTGCTCGGATTTCCACTGGCCGGCATGGATCGCGGCTTCCAGATTGCGGGCCAGTTGCAGGTACAGCGGCGTGGATTGTCGGTCGTCAGGACGCAGGGTCTGGATGGGATTCATCTGTAGGGTTTCCGATGCGTTATTGGAGTGTTGTCGCCCGGTAATGGCCGGAAATTAATACCACTTAAATACCATGTCAATGCCGTCAAAAGCGTGCAAACGGCTGTTTGCAGGCACCTTAAAGGTGCCTGGTATCAAGTGGTATTAGAGAGGTCTTTATCGCGCGCAGAAAGACGCAGCCCCTGGCAGTGAAATGGTATTCACCGGCAGGGGCTGTGGGGGAGGCAGGTTTTTTTTGAATTATTTTACGAACGGTGCCGGTTACGGGCGGATCTCGATCATCGTGCCGTCCTTGACCAGGTTCCACACTTCGCGCATGTCGACATTGCGCATGCCGATGCAGCCGTCGGTCCAGTCCAGGGTGTGGAACCACTGCTCGGGGTATTCCTCACTGTCTGGCGTGCCGTGGATCATGATCATGCTGCCGGGCTTGACCCCTTCGCGGCGCGCGCGGGCGGCATCGCTGATATTGGGGTAGGAGATGTGCATGGACAGGTTGAAGCGGTCGCTGGTCTTGCGCCAGTCGATCCAGTAGAAGCCTTCCGGGGTGCGGCGGTCGCCTTCGATCAGCTTGTGGCCCTTGGGGTTCTTGCCCAGGGAAATACGGTAGGTCTTGAGCGGCTTGCCGTCGTTGATCAGTTGCAACTGATGGGCGGACTTGAGCACCAGGATCTTCTCGACGGGTTTGCCGCCCAGGGTTTGCAGGGTGGTGGCGCACGACAGGCTGGCGAACGACAGGCAGAGCAGGGCAAGCAACCAACGCATTGAAACGATATCCGTATAAAGGCTTATTGCGCCGGTTGAGTCGCAGGCGGCACCGATTCGCTGCGCACGGGGAACACCTGTTGCCGACGGTCAGCGAAAAAGCATTCTAAGGTACGCCTGACCGTGCGGAAAGCCAGCTCGGACCAAGGGATATCGGCTTCGTCGAACAGCCTGACTTCCAGGCTCTCGGGGCCGGCGGCAAAGTCCAGGTCGATCAGTTCGGCGCGGTAGAAGATATGCACCTGGCTGATGTGCGGTACATCGATCAGCGTGTAGATGCTCAGGTTGCGCACCCTGGCGCAGGCTTCCTCAAGGGTTTCGCGCATGGCGCCCTGTTCGACGGTCTCGCCGTTTTCCATAAAGCCTGCAGGCAGGGTCCAGAAACCCAGGCGCGGTTCGATGGCCCGTCGGCACAGCAGCACCTGGTTGCCCCAGACGGGCAGGGTGCCGGCGACGATATTGGGATTCTGGTAGTGAATGGTCTGACAGTGGTCACACACATAACGCAGGCGTGCATCGCCTTCGGGAATGCGCTGGATGACCGGTTTACCGCACTGGCTGCAGAAGTTCATGCTTGGGTTCCTGGGGACTGCGCCTATCTTGGCGTGCAGGGCAGTGGCCTGCAAGTTGTCGTTTAGCGACACCGCCGGGGTTTTGGGGTTGGGCACCCGTACGCTTTGGTGCATGATGCAAGGTAGCCAACAGATCGAGATGACTCATGCTGGACGAGCTACTTCGCCGGGTAAGCAATCACACGCCACGCACGCTGGAAACTGACGGACGTTTCCCCGAGGCCGCCGTGCTGGTGCCGATTACCCGTAGTGACGAACCCGAGCTGATCCTGACCCTGCGCGCCAGCGGGCTGTCGACCCACGGCGGCGAAGTGGCCTTTCCGGGAGGGCGGCGCGACCCGGAAGACCCGGACCTGGTGTTCACTGCCCTGCGCGAGGCCGAAGAAGAAATCGGCCTGCCGCCGGGCCTGGTGGAAGTGATCGGCCCCTTGAGCCCGCTGATCTCCCTGCACGGCATCCGCGTGACCCCGTATGTGGGGGTGATTCCCGATTATGTCGAGTACCTGGCCAACGACGCCGAGATTGCTGCGGTATTCAGCGTGCCCCTGGAGTTTTTCCGCCAGGACCCGCGCGAGCACACCCATCGCATCGATTACCAGGGCCGCAGTTGGTACGTGCCCAGCTATCGGTTCGGTGAATACAAGATCTGGGGCCTGACGGCGATCATGATCGTAGAGTTGATCAACCTGCTCTATGACGATGCCGACATCAGTCTGCATCGACCGCCGAAAAGCTTTATCAATACCTAAGCCATCGTTTGAATGGCAAGCCGTGAGGGAAGACCATGAAATACCGCCTGGGCGATGCCCGCGTCGAGACCCATCCACACAGCTGGGTGGCGCCCAATGCCACGCTGGTGGGCAAGGTCAAGCTGGAAGAGGGGGCCAACGTCTGGTTCAACGCGGTGTTGCGTGGCGATAACGAACTGATCCTGATCGGCAAGAACAGCAACGTGCAGGACGGCAGCGTGATGCACACCGACATGGGCTACCCGCTGACCCTGGGCACTGGTGTGACGGTGGGGCATAACGCCATGCTGCATGGCTGCACCGTCGGCGACTACAGCCTGATCGGCATCAATGCGGTGATCCTCAACGGTGCCAAGATCGGCCGGCACTGCATCATCGGCGCCAACTCGTTGATCGGCGAAGGCAAGGAAATCCCCGATGGCTCGCTGGTGATGGGCTCGCCCGGCAAGGTCGTACGGGAATTGACCGAGCAGCAGAAAAGAATGCTGGAGGCCAGTGCTGCGCACTACGTGCATAACTCGCAGCGCTATGCCCGTGATCTGGTCGAGCAGCCAGAATGAACCCGGTAGAACGCCCCGTCGCCTCGCCCTGTGTGAGTATCTGTGCGCTGGATGATGACGATATCTGCACCGGTTGCCAGCGCAATGTCGACGAAATCACCCGTTGGAGTCGCATGGACAACGCCGAGCGCCGGGTAGTGCTGGGGTTGTGCCATGAACGGGCGAAGGCCAGTGGAATATTGTGGATGATCCCCGGAAAATCCGACGCCTGATATTTTTGAATGGCGAGCGAGCCTGTTGTGGCGATCGGGCTTGTTGTGGCGAGCGGGCTTGCCCCGCGCTGGGCTGCGTAGCAGCCCCAAACTTTGCTGGCTCGGTGTGTCAGAAGTAACTGGAGTGCCTGAGGGGGGGCTGCCACGCAGCCCAGCGCGGGGCAAGCCCGCTCGCCACAATAGGTTCAGTGGCCACAACAGGCCCGCTCGCCACAGGGTTTCTTGTGCAGTACCCTGTGGCCCTTGCCCACAGGTCCATCGCCCCATGCTCTTCCTGATCGCCTATATCAGCAGCGTTGTGCTGATCAACTTCGCCTTTTCCACTGCCCCGCATCTGGATGTCATCTGGTCCGCCTGGGGTGGCCTGGTGTTTATCCTGCGTGACATGGTGCAAACCCGCTTCGGCCACGGGGCGATCATCGCCATGCTCGCGGCGCTGGTGCTGTCCTATATCACCTCCGATCCGTCTATCGCCTTGGCCAGTGCCACGGCGTTCGCGGTGTCCGAGTGCATCGACTGGCTGGTTTTCAGCATCACCAAGCGCCCGTTGCATGACCGGCTGTGGATCAGTTCGGCGCTGAGTATTCCCCTCGATACCTTTATCTTTTTTGGCCTGATCGGCGCGTTGACACCCGCTGTGGTCGGCACCGCCCTGGCCTCGAAATTTGCCGGGGTCACCGTGGTGTGGCTGGCCATGGCCTGGCGTTTGCGTCGCCAGCGTGTCGCCAACTGAGGCCAACGCCTGCGGTTCATGTAAAATGCCGGCCTTTCTCCCCCTGATCCGCTCCCCTGAGGACCTGAGATGACCCGAATCGGAACTCCATTGTCGCCAACCGCGACCCGCGTATTGATGTGTGGCTGCGGTGAGCTGGGCAAGGAAGTGGTAATCGAGCTGCAACGCCTGGGCGTTGAAGTGATTGCCGTGGATCGCTACGCCAACGCGCCGGCGATGCAGGTGGCCCATCGCAGCCATGTGATCAACATGCTCGATGGCGCGGCCCTGCGTGCGGTGATCGAAGCGGAAAAACCGCATTTCATCGTCCCGGAAATCGAAGCCATCGCCACCGGCACCCTGGTTGAGCTGGAGGCCGAAGGCTTTACCGTGATCCCCACCGCCCGCGCGGCGCTGTTGACCATGAACCGCGAGGGCATCCGCCGCCTGGCCGCTGAAGAGCTGGACCTGCCGACCTCGCCGTACCACTTTGCCGACACCGTCGAAGACTACCGCAAGGCCGTCGAAGACCTGGGTTTCCCATGTGTGGTCAAGCCGGTGATGAGTTCGTCGGGCAAGGGCCAGAGCCTGTTGCGCAGTGCCGATGATGTGCAAAAAGCCTGGGACTACGCCCAGGAAGGCGGCCGCGCCGGTAAGGGCCGGGTGATCATCGAAGGGTTTATCGATTTCGACTACGAAATCACCCTGCTGACCGTGCGTCACGTGGGCGGCACCACCTTCTGCGCGCCAGTGGGTCACCGCCAGGAGAAGGGCGACTACCAGGAGTCCTGGCAGCCCCAGGCCATGAGCCCGGCGGCACTGGCTGAATCCGAGCGCGTCGCCAAAGCCGTGACCGAGGCCCTGGGTGGCCGTGGCCTGTTTGGTGTCGAGTTGTTCATCAAGGGTGATCAGGTGTGGTTCAGCGAAGTTTCGCCGCGCCCCCACGACACGGGCCTGGTGACCTTGATCTCCCAGGACCTGTCGCAGTTTGCCCTGCATGCGCGGGCGATCCTGGGCTTGCCGATTCCGTTGATCCGTCAGTTCGGGCCATCGGCATCGTCGGTGATCCTGGTGGAAGGGCAGTCGACCCAAACCGCTTTCGCCAACCTCGGCGCAGCCCTCAGCGAGCCAGATACCGCGCTGCGTCTGTTCGGCAAGCCAGAAGTGAATGGCCAGCGCCGCATGGGCGTGGCGTTGGCGCGGGATGAGTCGATCGAGGCTGCCCGGGCCAAGGCGACCCGTGCCTCGCAGGCAGTGGTTGTAGAGCTCTAAAAGCATCGCGGGCAAGCCCGCTCCCACATGTGGAATACATTCCCAGTGTGGGAGCGGGCTTGCCCGCGATAGCGGTCTATCAGGCGACCTTGTTCAAATCATTATCCCGCGTCTCTTTCAGGCACAGCACCGCAATCAAACTCAGCAACGCTGCCGCCGACACATACCCGCCGACATAACTCAGCCCACCCATTGCCACCAGTTTGGTCGCAAAGAACGGGGCGGCCGAAGCCCCGACGATCCCGCCCAGGTTATACGCCGCCGAAGCCCCGGTATAACGCACGCGTGTCGGAAACAATTCCGGCAACAATGCCCCCATCGGTGCAAATGTCACGCCCATCAGGAACAGTTCCAGGCACAGGAACAACGCCACCGCCCAGGTCGAGCCATGGGTCAGCAACGGTTCCATGGTGAAGCCCGAGAGAATTGCCAGCACCGCACCGACGATCAGCACCGGCTTGCGCCCGTAACGGTCACTGGCCAGGGCCGCCAGCGGCGTGGCGGCGCCCATGAACAGCACGGCAAAGCACAGCAGGGCGAGGAAGGTTTCGCGGCTGTAGCCCAGGGTGCTCACACCGTAGCTCAGGGAAAATGCCGTGGTGATATAGAACAGCGCATAACACACCACCATCGCCGCGGCGCCCAGCAGCACCTGCAGCCAATGCTGGCTGAACAGCTCCACCAACGGCACTTTCACCGGTTTTTCCTTGGCCACGGCGTTGGCGAATACCGGGGTTTCGTGCAGTTTCAGGCGTGCATACAGGCCCACCATCACCAGCGCTGCGCTGAGCAGGAACGGAATGCGCCAGCCCCAGCTGCGGAATTGTTCATCATCCAGGTTCATCGCCAGGATCAGAAACAGCCCATTGGCCGCCAGGAAACCAATGGAAGGCCCCAACTGCGGGAACATGCCGAACCAGGCGCGCTTGCCCTTGGGCGCGTTCTCGGTGGCCAGCAGGGCGGCGCCGCCCCATTCCCCGCCCAGGCCCAGGCCCTGGCCGAAACGCAGTACACACAACAGGATCGGTGCCCAGGCGCCGATGGTGTCGTAGCCCGGCAGCAAGCCGATCAAGGTGGTGCACACGCCCATCAGCAGCAACGAGGCCACCAGCGTCGATTTGCGCCCGATGCGGTCACCGAAATGGCCGAACAGCGCCGAGCCCAATGGCCGGGCGATAAACGCGATACCGAAGGTCAGGAACGCCGCCAGCATTTGCGCGGTGCCGGAACTCTGCGGGAAGAACACCGGGCCGATCACCAGCGCAGCGGCCGTGGCGTAGATATAGAAGTCGTAGAACTCGATGGCCGTGCCGATGATGCTCGCGGTCGCGACGCGGCTGGTCGAGTTGGTCGGGGCGGCGGGAGCGGCCTCGTTATAGGTGGTGCTCATTGAGGTATCCCTGATGGTCATTGCGCCTTTGGCGCGGATTATTATTGGTCTTGCACCCATGGATCAGGGCAGTGCGCGGCATCGGCTCGGGATGGGAGCGAGTACCGGTCAGACACGATAAAGCGGTGCCTGGACACGCTCAGTGCGGATAGCACGCGGTCGGGCGGGGCTTGGGTAAGCGGGATCGATTATAGGAAGGCGCGCGCGGATACAACAAGAGGTGCGAACGCAGGAGATCAAATGTGGGAGCGGGCTTGCCCGCGATGCAGGCGCCTCGGTGTATCAGTGACACTGAGGTGATGCTATCGCGGGCGAGCCCGCTCCCACACAAGCCCAGCCGCGGTGAGTCAGGTGGCTATCGGTGCCGAGCCTATATGCCAGATCAGTACCTTGCTCACCCGGTTGTCCTCGGTCTCGAGGATTTCCAGGCGATAGCGGCCGATTTTCAGGCACACCGCGCAATCGGGAATGGTCTCCAGCGCTTCGGTCACCAGGCCGTTGAGGGTCTTGGGGCCGTCGCTGGGCAGGTGCCAGCCCAGGCACTTGTTGAGTTCGCGGATCGACACCGCGCCATCAATCACGTAGCGACCGTCTGGCTGGGGCTGGATCAGCGGGTTGTCCAGGCTCTGTTCGCTTTCGAATTCGCCGACGATTTCTTCCAGGATGTCTTCCAGGGTGACGATGCCCAGCACTTCGCCATATTCGTCCACCACCATGCCCAGGCGGCGTTGTTGTTTGTGGAAGTTCAGCAATTGCAGCTGCAGCGGCGTGCTCTCCGGCACGAAGTACGGCTCGTGGCAAGCCGCGAGCAGGGCGTCCTTGGTCAGGCTGGCGTCGGGCAGCAAGTGCTGGATCTGGCGGGTGTTGAGCACCGCCTCGACCTGGTTGATATCGCTGTGGAACACCGGCAGGCGTGTGCGCTGGGAGGTGCGCAGCTGTTCGATGATGTCTTCGATAGGGTCATCGAGGTTGATGCCGTCGACTTCACTGCGTGGCACCAGGATGTCATTGACGGTGATGTTGTCCAGGGCGTGGATGCCGGGCATGCCCGGGGCGCGGTCTTCGCTGTCGTCCGTGGCCTGCTCGTCGGAGCGGTCGGGCTGAGGCTCGTCGCTATTCTTGACGATCCCCGACTTGCGGGCGAAAGGGCGCAGCAGCAGGAGGCTGATGCCATTGAGCACCCAGGCCAGGGGGTAGAGGATCTTTAGCGGGATGCCCAGCAGCGTATTGCCAAACCCCAGCACCGCGTGCGGATAGCGGGTGGCCAGGGTGCGGGGCAGGTAGTCGGCCAGTACCAGCAATAGCCCGCTGGAGATCAGCCAGCCGAGCCAGGGACCGTTTTCGGCCCAGACATGGATCGCCAGCAGGGTGCAGAGAATCACCACCACCGCGCGGCACAGGGTGTTGCACAGGATCAGGCTGTTGCGCGGGAAGCTGAGGCGGGCAGCGGCCTTGTCGCCCTGGCGTGTACCAGGGCGCAGGGCCAGCAAATGGTGCTGGGCGGCTTCGATGGCGGTAAACAGCGCCGACCACAACACCAGCAGCGCGACTACCGCGAGCATTGGCTCAAGGGGCAAGTTGTCCATGATCGTTGCCCGTCAGATATGCAGGATGAATTCGCGAACCAGCTTGCTGCCGAAATACGCCAGCATCAGCAGGCAGAAACCGGCCAGGGTCCAGCGGATCGCTTTGTGCCCACGCCAGCCCAGGCGATTGCGGCCCCACAGCAGCACGCTGAACACCACCCAGGCCAGGCACGCCAGCAGGGTCTTGTGGACCAGATGCTGGGCGAACAGGTTCTCGACGAACAGCCAGCCGGAAATCAGCGACAGCGACAGCAGCGTCCAGCCGGCCCAGAGGAAGCCGAACAGCAGGCTTTCCATGGTCTGCAGCGGCGGGAAGTTCTTGATCAGCCCCGAAGGATGCTTGTGCTTGAGCTGGTGGTCCTGCAAAAGCAGCAGCAAAGCCTGGAACACCGCGATGGTGAACATGCCGTAGGCGAGGATCGACAACAGGATGTGGGCGAGGATGCCCGGCTCCTCATCGATCACCTGCACGGTGCCGGTGGGGGCGAATTGCGCCAGAAGCACCGTCAGCATCCCCAGGGGGAAGAGCAGCAACAGCAGGTTCTCCACCGGGATCCGCGCGCAGGCCAGCAGCGTCAAGGCGATGACCGCGGCGGCAATCAGGCTGGCGGCGCTGAAAAAGTCCAGGCCCAGGCCCACCGGCGTCATCAGGTGGGTGAACAGGCTGGCGGCGTGGGCCAGCAAGGCGAGCACGCCAAGCCCGGCCAGCAGGCGTTTGTCCGCCCTGGCGCGTTGAGCCAGGCGGGTGCCCTGATAGAGGGTCGCAGCGGCATACAAGAGTGCGGCGGCGAGACTGGGTAGCAAACTGGGTGACAAAGGGAGCATAAATCCTGTTAGGCAAGCCCGAAAGCCGATGAGTTTGGCACACACCTGCGTTCCACGAAAGACCACCGGGCCAGACAGCGGGTGTGCATGGCGGCAGTCTTCGCTATAATCCGCGACCTGCCCACGCCGCAGGCTCGCCGAGCGCTGTTTTTAATAGCGATTTATCACAGCCTGGGCCGCCATTACCTCGGTCTACCAATGCATTTCGATGAATAGGGCCTGAAAGGATCGCGCATGTTTGAAAATCTGACTGACCGTCTCTCGCAGACGCTGCGCCATGTCACCGGCAAGGCCAAGCTGACCGAGGACAATATTAAAGACACCCTGCGCGAAGTGCGCATGGCATTGCTGGAAGCCGACGTTGCCTTGCCTGTGGTCAAGGATTTCGTCAACTCCGTCAAGGAGCGTGCGGTCGGCACTGAAGTGTCCCGCAGCCTGACGCCGGGCCAGGCCTTTGTGAAGGTCGTCCAGGCCGAACTCGAAAGCCTGATGGGCGCGGCCAACGAAGACCTGAACCTCAGCGCCGTGCCGCCGGCCGTTGTGCTGATGGCCGGTTTGCAGGGTGCGGGTAAGACCACCACCGCTGCCAAGCTGGCGCGCTTCCTCAAAGAGCGCAAGAAAAAGTCCGTGATGGTGGTCTCGGCCGACGTATACCGTCCGGCCGCGATCAAGCAGCTGGAAATGCTCGCCGGTGAAATCGGCGTGACATTCTTCCCGTCCGACCTGAGCCAGAAGCCGGTCGACATCGCCAACGCGGCTATTAAAGAAGCCAAGCTCAAGTTCATCGACGTGGTGATCGTCGATACCGCCGGTCGCCTGCACATCGATGAAGAGATGATGGGCGAGATCAAGGCGCTGCATGCCGCGATCAACCCGGTAGAAACGCTGTTCGTGGTCGATGCCATGACCGGCCAGGATGCGGCCAACACCGCCAAGGCCTTTGGTGATGCACTGCCGCTGACCGGCGTGATCCTGACCAAGGTCGACGGTGATGCCCGTGGCGGTGCCGCACTGTCGGTGCGCGCAATCACCGGCAAGCCGATCAAGTTCATCGGTATGGGCGAGAAGACCGAAGCGCTCGAGCCGTTCCACCCTGAGCGTATCGCCTCGCGTATCCTCGGCATGGGCGACGTGCTCAGCCTGATCGAGCAGGCCGAACAGACCCTCGACAAGGACAAGGCCGACAAACTGGCCAAGAAGCTGAAGAAGGGCAAGGGCTTCGACCTCGAAGACTTCCGTGACCAACTGCAACAGATGAAGAACATGGGCGGCCTCGGCGGCCTGATGGACAAACTGCCGAACATCGGCGGTGTGAACCTGGCGCAAATGGGCAATGCCCAGGGTGCAGCAGAGAAGCAGTTCAAGCAGATGGAAGCCATCATCAACTCCATGACCCCGGCCGAGCGCCGCGACCCTGAGCTGATCAGCGGTTCGCGCAAGCGTCGGATCGCCATGGGTTCCGGCACCCAGGTGCAGGACATTGGTCGCTTGATCAAGCAGCACAAGCAGATGCAAAAGATGATGAAGAAATTCTCGGCCAAAGGCGGCATGGCCAAAATGATGCGCGGTATGGGCGGTATGATGCCCGGTCGTGGCATGCCGAAGATGTAAAGAATTCGCGCAAGAGTTCGCTCTTGTGCAGACCCACAGGGACGTGGGATCTCCAGCAAACCCGCCGTTGGCGGGAGCTGACTCGCCGTTTTAACCGACGGCTCTATAGCAGATCTGAATGGCACGCGGTCAGGCGCCGGAAAAAGACATTTGCAAAAGTCCGGATATTCCTTAGAATATGCGGCCTTTCGGGCACCCATGCCCGCTGTGCATTTAGATTTGCAGCACCGACTACAGGAACGATGTTCACATGCTAACAATCCGTCTTGCCCTTGGCGGCTCCAAAAAGCGCCCGTTTTACCACTTGACCGTAACCGACAGCCGCAACCCGCGTGACGGTTCGCACAAGGAACAGGTTGGTTTCTTCAACCCTGTTGCTCGTGGTCAAGAAGTTCGTCTGTCCGTGAACCAAGAGCGCGTAGCCTACTGGCTGAGCGTTGGTGCACAGCCTTCCGAGCGTGTTGCCAAGTTGTTGAAGGACTCGGCTAAGGCCGCAGCCTGAGCAATATGAACGCGACGCCAGCTGTTGCTGATGATTTGATCGTTATCGGCAAGATTTACTCTGTTCATGGCGTTCGCGGCGAAGTGAAGGTGTATTCCTTTACTGATCCGACTGAAAACCTGTTGCAGTACAAGACCTGGACGCTCAAGCGCGAAGGTAGTGTGAAACAGGTCGAGCTGGTCAGTGGACGCGGGAACGACAAGTTCCTGGTCGCAAAGCTCAAGGGTCTCGATGATCGTGAAGAAGCACGTCTTCTGGCCGGTTATGAGATCTGCGTGCCGCGCAACCTGTTCCCTGAATTGACCGACGGCGAGTACTACTGGTACCAGCTGGAAGGTCTGAAGGTTATTGATCAACTCGGGCAATTGCTTGGGAAAATCGATCATCTTCTGGAAACCGGCGCCAATGATGTAATGGTGGTCAAGCCTTGCGCTGGCAGCCTGGATGATCGCGAACGCCTGTTGCCCTATACCGAGCAATGTGTGTTGGCCGTCGACCTGGCAGCGGGCGAGATGAAGGTGGAATGGGATGCGGACTTCTAAGCGTGGCTAATTTGCGCATTGAAGTGATCAGTTTGTTTCCCGAGATGTTTTCCGCCATCAGCGAGTACGGCATCACCAGTCGGGCGGTGAAACAAGGGCTCTTGCAGCTCACTTGTTGGAACCCGCGAGACTACACGACGGATCGACATCACACTGTGGACGATCGCCCATTTGGCGGTGGCCCGGGCATGGTGATGAAGATCAAGCCCCTGGAAGACGCCCTGGTTCAGGCCAAGGCAGCAGCAGGGGAGAAGGCGAAGGTAATTTACCTGTCCCCTCAAGGCCGCCAGCTGAAACAGGCTGCGGTACGCGAACTGGCGAATGAGGAAGCACTGATCCTGATTGCCGGTCGCTATGAAGGCATTGACGAGCGTTTTATTGACGCTCATGTCGATGAAGAGTGGTCGATTGGGGACTATGTCCTGTCTGGCGGTGAGCTGCCGGCGATGGTCCTGATAGATGCGGTTACACGACTGCTGCCTGGAGCTTTAGGGCATGCGGACTCCGCGGAGGAAGATTCCTTCACGGATGGTTTGCTGGATTGCCCGCACTACACCCGACCGGAGGTGTATGCGGATCAGCGTGTTCCCGACGTATTGCTAAGTGGCAATCACGCACACATCCGGCGTTGGCGTTTACAGCAGTCCCTTGGTCGGACCTATGAACGACGCGCCGATCTTCTGGAAAGCCGCTCGCTTTCTGGAGAAGAGAAGAAGCTGCTCGAGGAATACATCCTCGGGCGGGACGATAGTTAACAACGTATCGATGGTAGATCCGACGATTTACCTTAGGAGCACAGCATGACTAACAAAATCATCCTTGCACTCGAAGCAGAGCAGATGACCAAAGAGATCCCTACCTTTGCCCCGGGCGACACCATTGTCGTTCAGGTGAAAGTGAAGGAAGGCGACCGTTCGCGTCTGCAAGCGTTCGAAGGCGTAGTTATCGCCAAGCGTAACCGTGGTGTGAACAGTGCTTTCACTGTTCGTAAAATCTCCAACGGTGTTGGCGTAGAGCGTACTTTCCAGACCTACAGCCCGCAAATCGACAGCATGGCCGTTAAACGTCGCGGTGACGTACGTAAAGCCAAGCTGTACTACCTGCGTGACCTGTCCGGTAAAGCAGCTCGCATCAAGGAAAAACTGGCTTAAGTCCAGCTTCCCGATGCAGAAAAAAGCAGCCTACGGGCTGCTTTTTTGTGCCTGAAATTTGCCACTTGCCCGGAACCCGTTCATGACCACCCGTCTCGAAGAAATCCAGCGTCGCACCGACCTGTCTGTGACCCATGTAACCAAGGCCGTATTCCCGCCGACCACCAACCACCACAACACGCTGTTTGGCGGCACTGCATTGGCGTGGATGGATGAAGTGTCATTCATTACCGCCACACGTTTCTGCCGCTTGCCGCTGGTGACGGTTTCCACCGATCGTATCGACTTCAACCACGCGATCCCGGCCGGTTCCATCGTCGAACTGATTGGCCGGGTGATCAAGGTCGGTAACACCAGCCTCAAGGTAGAAGTGCAAGTGTTTGTCGAGAGCATGAGTGCCGATGGTCGCGAGAAGGCGATCCAGGGTGTGTTCAGCTTTGTGGCAATCGATGCCGACAAGCGTCCGGTGCCGGTGCTGCCAGGGTTTGTAGACTGACCTGAGACCGCGTCGTTGCTCTCGCAGGCAAGGCATGTATTTCCCTGTGGGAGCTGGCTTGCCTGCGATAGGATCTACCAGACACCGAAGTAATCAACTTGAGCCCCCATGCCCGCCATTGACCACCCCCTGATCGACCGCTTCCTTGATGCCCTCTGGCTGGAAAAAGGCCTGTCGGACAACACTCGCCAGTCCTACCGCAGCGACCTGGCTCTGTTCAATGGCTGGCTATTGGAGAGAAACCTCGAGCTGAGCCAAGCCGGGCGCGAGTTGATCCTCGATCACCTGGCCTGGCGCCTTGAACAAAACTACAAACCGCGCTCCACCGCACGATTTCTCTCGGGAGTGCGTGGGTTTTATCGCTATTTGCTCCGGGAAAAGCTGATTGCGGTCGACCCGACCCTGCAAGTCGATATGCCGCAACTCGGCAGGCCATTGCCCAAATCCCTGTCGGAAGCCGACGTTGAAGCCCTGCTGGCCGCGCCCGACCTGAGCGAGGCCATCGGCCAGCGTGATCGCGCCATGCTGGAGGTGTTGTATGCCTGCGGCCTGCGCGTCACCGAGCTGATCAGCCTGACCCTGGAGCAGGTCAACCTGCGCCAGGGCGTGTTACGGGTGATGGGCAAGGGCAGCAAGGAACGCCTGGTGCCCATGGGTGAAGAGGCGATCGTGTGGGTCGAGCGCTATATGCGCGATGCCCGCAGCGAACTACTCGGCGGGCGCCCCAGTGACGTGCTGTTTCCCAGCCTGCGCGGCGAGCAGATGACCCGCCAGACCTTCTGGCATCGCATCAAGCACCAGGCCAAGGTGGCCGGGATCGGCAAGTCGCTGTCCCCCCACACCCTGCGCCATGCGTTCGCCACCCATTTGCTCAACCACGGCGCGGACTTGCGGGTGGTGCAGATGTTGCTGGGTCATAGCGATCTGTCGACCACGCAGATTTACACCCACGTGGCGCGCGCAAGGTTGCAGGACCTGCACGCCAAACATCACCCAAGGGGCTGACAGGCCCCAATTTGGCCGCCGGCGTCTGCCCTGGCGGCCAATTGTGGTAGGCTTTGCCGGTTTGCAAAGGGGACGGCCCCGAGCCGTGTTTCCAGATCGGCGTCCTGGCCTTCGTCCCTGCATCTGCCTTCAGGAGTTCCCATGCGCTTGACCCAGATTTTCGCCGCCGCAGCTATTGCGTTGGTCTCAACCTTTGCCGTCGCCGATGACGCCGCCGAGAAGACAATCCGTAAGAGTCTGGAAAGCCTCCAGCTCGAAACCCCGGTCGAAAGCATCAGCGCCAGCCCCATGGCCGGCCTGTATGAAGTCAAACTCAAGGGCAGCCGCGTGCTGTACGCCAGTGCCGACGGCCAGTACATCGTCCAGGGCTACCTGTTCCAGTTGAAAGACGGCAAGCCGGTCAACCTCACCGAGAAGGCCGAGCGCCTGGGCGTGTCCAAGTTGATCAACGGTATTCCGGTTGCCGAAACCGTGGTGTACCCGGCCATTGGCGAGACCAAGACCCACATCACCGTATTCACCGACACCACCTGCCCGTACTGCCACAAATTGCACGCCGAAGTGCCTGAGCTGAACAAGATGGGCGTCGAAGTGCGCTACGTCGCGTTCCCGCGCCAGGGCCTGGGCTCGCCGGGCGACAAGCAGTTGCAAGCGGTCTGGTGTTCGGCTGACAAGAAAGCCGCCATGGACAAGATGGTCGACGGCAAGGACATCAAGGCTGCTGCCTGTGCCAACCCGGTGTCCAAGCAGTTCAACCTGGGCCAGTCGATCGGCGTGAACGGTACGCCGGCCATCGTTTTGGCAGACGGCCAGGTCATTCCGGGCTACCAGCCTGCACCACAAATCGCCAAACTGGCGTTGGGTGCCAAATAAGCAGTATCGTCGAGCCTTTGACGGTCAGACCCGCCGAGCTGTCGACGGGTCATTAATAGCGAGCCGCAGTTGTGCGGCTGTTTTTCACGGCCGACCTTGAGTCGGCCGTTTCATGGGGAGTTCTTCAGTGAAACCGGTCAAAGTAGGCATCTGTGGGTTAGGGACCGTCGGTGGCGGCACCTTGAACGTACTTCAGCGTAATGCTGAGGAAATTTCCCGCCGTGCAGGGCGTGGGATTGAAGTGGCACAAATTGCCATGCGTACGCCAAAGCCTCAGTACCAAACGACCGGTATTGCGATTACCAACGATGTCTTCGACGTGGCCACCAACCCTGAAATCGATATCGTCATCGAGCTGGTGGGCGGCTACACCGTCGCCCGTGAACTGGTGCTCAAGGCCATCGAAAACGGCAAGCATGTGGTCACTGCCAACAAGGCGCTGATTGCCGTGCACGGCAATGAAATCTTCGCCAAGGCCCGCGAGAAGGGTGTGATCGTTGCGTTCGAAGCAGCGGTGGCCGGCGGTATCCCGGTGATCAAGGCGATCCGTGAAGGCCTGTCGGCCAACCGCATCAACTGGGTAGCCGGCATCATCAACGGCACCGGTAACTTCATCCTGACCGAAATGCGCGAGAAGGGCCGTACCTTCGAAGACGTGCTGGCCGAAGCCCAGGCCCTGGGTTACGCCGAAGCCGACCCGACATTTGACGTCGAGGGCATCGACGCAGCGCATAAGCTGACCATCCTGGCGTCCATCGCCTTTGGCATTCCGCTGCAGTTCGACAAGGCCTACACCGAAGGCATCACCAAGCTGACCACCGCCGACGTGAACTACGCCGAAGCCCTGGGCTACCGCATCAAGCACCTGGGCGTAGCGCGCAGCACCGCGGCCGGTATCGAATTGCGCGTACACCCGACCCTGATCCCGGCCGATCGCCTGATCGCCAACGTCAATGGCGTGATGAACGCGGTGATGGTCAATGGCGACGCCGCCGGTTCGACCCTGTTCTACGGCGCTGGCGCCGGCATGGAGCCGACCGCTTCCTCGGTGATTGCCGACCTGGTGGACGTGGTCCGCGCCATGACCAGCGACCCGGAAAACCGCGTGCCGCACCTGGCCTTCCAACCGGACTCGCTGTCGGCGCACCCGATCCTGCCGATCGAAGCCTGCGAAAGCTCCTACTACCTGCGCATCCAGGCCAAGGATCATCCGGGCGTGTTGGCCCAGGTGGCCAGCATCCTCTCGGAACGCGGTATCAACATTGAGTCGATCATGCAGAAGGAAGTCGAAGAACACGACGGCCTGGTTCCCATGATCCTGCTGACGCACCGTGTGCTGGAACAGCACATGAACGATGCCATCGCCGCCCTGGAAGCCTTGCAAGGCGTGGTCGGGCCGGTGGTACGGATCCGCGTCGAACACCTTAACTAACGATAGGTTGCAGAGGCCCCGCAGGTTCGGCGGCCTCTGTTCAAGAATGTTGTAGAGGAGCCAGTCATGCGTTACATCAGCACCCGCGGCCAGGCACCGGCCCTGAATTTCGAAGACGTCCTGCTCGCAGGCCTCGCCACCGACGGCGGTCTGTACGTGCCGGAAAACCTGCCACGTTTCACCCAGGAAGAAATCGCCTCCTGGGCCGGCCTGCCGTACCACGAGCTGGCGTTCCGGGTCATGCGCCCGTTCGTCACCGGCAGCATCCCCGATGCCGATTTCAAAAAGATCCTCGAAGAAACCTACGGCGTGTTCTCCCACAACGCCATCGCTCCGTTGCGCCAACTGAACGGCAACGAATGGGTGCTGGAGCTGTTCCACGGCCCGACCCTGGCGTTCAAGGATTTCGCCCTGCAACTGCTCGGTCGCCTGCTGGACTACGTGCTGGAGAAACGCGGCGAACGCGTGGTGATCATCGGTGCCACCTCCGGTGATACCGGCTCGGCGGCCATCGAAGGCTGCAAGCACTGCGAAAACGTCGACATTTTCATCCTGCACCCGCACAACCGTGTCTCGGACGTGCAGCGCCGGCAGATGACCACTATCTTTGGCGAGAACATCCACAACATCGCCGTCGAAGGCAACTTCGATGACTGCCAGGAAATGGTCAAGGCCAGCTTTGCCGACCAGAGCTTCCTCAAGGGCACGCGCCTGGTAGCGGTGAACTCGATCAACTGGGCGCGGATCATGGCCCAGATCGTTTACTACTTCCACGCCTCGCTGCAGCTGGGCGGGCCGGCGCGTTCGGTGTCGTTCTCGGTGCCGACCGGCAACTTCGGCGATATCTTCGCCGGCTACCTGGCGCGCAACATGGGCCTGCCGATCAACCAATTGATCGTCGCCACCAACCGCAACGACATCCTGCACCGCTTCATGAGTGGCAACCAGTACGTCAAGGAAACCCTGCACGCGACCCTGTCGCCGTCGATGGACATCATGGTCTCGTCGAACTTCGAGCGTTTGCTGTTCGACATGCACGGTCGCAACGGCGCAGCCCTGGCCGGCCTGATGGACAGCTTCAAGCAGGGTGGCGGTTTCAGCGTCGACCAGGAACGCTGGACCGAAACCCGCAAGCTGTTCGACTCCCTGGCCGTGGACGATGCCCAGACCTGCGAGACCATCGCCGAAGTCTATGCCCAGACCGGCGAGCTGCTGGACCCGCACACCGCCATTGGCGTCAAGGCCGCGCGCGAATGCCGCCGTAGCCTGGATATCCCGATGGTCATCCTCGGCACGGCCCACCCGGTGAAATTCCCCGAAGCGGTGCAGAAGGCCGGTGTCGGCAAAGCCCTGGAACTGCCGCCGCACCTGGCTGACCTGTTCGAGCGTGAAGAGCGTTGCACCGTGCTGCCTAACGACCTCAAAGCCATCCAGGCGTTTGTCAGCCAGCATGGCAATCGTGGGAAGCCGCTCTGAGTCCAGGAGTGCTGCTCGCGTAATGAAAACGGCGCTTGTCCAGAAATGGGCCGGCGCCGTTTTTCTTGGGCGGGGACACAGCCACAGGTGGGAGTTGATCCTTAGCGCCGTTACCGCAGCACACCCGATAACAACCAACAAGGAAGCCCACAAGGTGCCGTTCACGACCCGATGGCGCCAGTGCCTACTGAGCCTGCTCCTGCTCGGCCAACTGCCCGTCAGCCTGGCCGCCGTCAGCCTGCCGTTCAATCTGGTGCCGGCGTTTATCACCCTGCCGCCCATGACCCTGGCGCCCGCCGAACGGCAGTGGCTGGCACAGCATCGCACCTTGAAAGTGGGGATCTCTATCGATGATTACCAACCCATCGATATCACCCGTGATCACAATCGCTACCAGGGTATCAGCGCCGATTACTTGAGCCTGGTGGGCGCGCGGCTCGGCGTGCCGATGCAAGTGATGGGTTTTGCAGAGCGGGCCCAGGCGGTGGAGGCGTTGCGCAGCGGCGCTATTGATATCCTCACCAGTGCCAACGGCTACGAGCGGGATGTGCCCGGCCTGGCCTTTACCCCGGACTATATGCCGGATCGTTCAGTGGTCGTGGTGCGTACTGACGACGTTCTGCAAGACGATCTCAAGGATAAGAAGGTCGTGTTGCTTGATGGCTACGCCAACGTCAAGAACGTGCATGCGGCGTACCCGCAAAGCCACATCATGCTCGCGCCCAACCTCTACAGCGGCCTGGAAGCCTTGGCCCAGGGCGATGTGGATGCGTTTATCGGCAATGAAGTGATCGTGCGCGCCTACAAGTCCCTGCGCCCCTACCTGGGGATGCAGATCAAGGAGCAGAGCCGCCTGGCGCCGATTGGCTTTGCCTTCGCCACACGCCAGGCCGACCCCTTGTTGGGCCGGATGATGGACCGCGCGCTGCACAGCATCGATGACTCGGTACGCCGCGAAATTCTCGCTCGCTGGACCACCGGCCTGGGGGTGGACGTTGACGGTGAGCGTATCCCCCTGACCGCCGCCGAGCAGGCCTGGATGCTGCGCCATCCCCAGGTAGTGGTGGCGGCCCAGCAATACTCGCCATATGTATTCAAGGACAAGGATGGCCGCTGGGTAGGGATGAATATCGATCTGCTTAATCGCCTGTCACGCATGACCGGTGTGCAGTTTGTCCTCGAGGAAGTGTTTTCTACCGCGCAAACCCTGGAACTCCTGGAAACCCACGGTGCGGACATGAGTACCACCCTGGTGGAAAATACCGAGCGCCGGCGCTTTCTCGATTTCAGCCATGGTTTTGGCGGCGCCGGCTGGGTGTTTGTCGAACGGGTCGATGCGTCGCCGGTGATCAACCTGAGCCACCTCTCGGGCAAGGTCTTGGCGTTGCCCGCGCGGCATGTGCTGGAGGCCTATATCCGTCGCCAATACCCAGAGATCCGCCTGCGCCTGGTGCCCAACTACATCGAGGCCCGCGCCTTGGTGGCCCGGGGAGACGCCGACGCGACCATCCAGAGTGAAGTGGAGGTACAGAGTTACCCGACCGATGAGTTGCGGGTCGGTCGCAGCGTCGATGGCAAGTGGTCCAGTGACAGCCTGGCCGTACGCAAGGACCATCCCGAGTTGCTGAGTATTTTGAACAAGGCCCTGGAGGCCTTGCCGGTGGCTGAACTGAGCGCTTTGCGCTTGCGTTGGATGGGCGCGGTGGCAGTCCCGGTGCCCGCCTGGCAGCGGGTGCCGTCGTGGGCCTACTGGACGGTCGCCACGGCGCTGCTGTTGGTGCTGATGTCGCTGGTCTGGAACAGCCGGCTCAAGCGCCAGATCCGCCAGCGGGTCGAGGCCGAGCGGCGGCTCAATGACCAGTTGGCCTTCAAGCGGGCCTTGCTCGACGGTATCCCCAACCCCGTATTTGTGCGCGATCTTGCTGGCCGCCTGGTCACCTGCAACAAAAGCTATGAGCAACAGATGTCCACCCGGCTGGAGCTGATTCGCGGCCTGACCCTGCCACAGAGCGCAGTGCTGCCTGACACCACGGCCTGGCGCCTGCATATCGGGCATATGGAGCAACTGGCCACACAGCAGTCGTTGTTTGTCGACCGCCAGTTGGAGTTCAACGGCGGCATTGCCCACGTCTATCAATGGACCGTGCCGTTTTATGACGCCAAGGGTCAGTTGCAGGGCTTGCTTGGCGGTTGGGTGGATATCAACGAGCGCAAGGTCCTGGAAACCCAACTGATGGACGCACGGCGCGCCGCTGATGCCGCGAACTACGCCAAGAGCGCCTTTGTGTCGAACCTCAGCCATGAGATCCGTACACCGATGACGGCGATTATCGGCCTGCTCGAACTGGAGCAGGAACGCGCCCTGGCCTCGGGGGCGCCTGTCTCCGAGGCGCTGCAGGTGGCCCATCGTTCGGCACGGGAACTGATCGCCTTGATGGGCGATAGCCTGGACCTGGCGAAGATCGAAGCCGGCCACCTGCAACTGGCGCCACAGACCACCGACCTGAAAGGTTTCTTTGAAGGCATCCAGCGACTGTTTGAAGCCACCGCGCAGAAAAAGGGCCTGCACCTGACCCTGGCGTTTGATCCCCAGGCGCAAGGCTTCTATTGGTTCGACCCGCTACGCCTGCGCCAGGTCATGCATAACCTGCTGGGCAATGCGCTGAAATTCACGCAGCACGGAGAAGTGCGCCTGCGTGTGGCCTGCCAGGTGGATGGTGACGGTCATGAATACCTGCACCTGTGCGTCGAAGACACCGGGCCCGGTATCAGCGTTGAACAGCAGGCCCGGGTGTTCAAGCCGTTTATCCAGGGCAGCCCGCTGACAGCGGCCGAGCATGGCGGCACCGGGTTGGGCTTGAGCATCTGCCAGCAACTGGTGGACTTGATGGGTGGGGAGATCACCCTGCACAGTGCCTTGGGCGAAGGCACCACCGTGTGCATCGACCTGCGCCTGGACCGGGTCGGCAGTGACGACCTGCCCGCGCCAGCCGCCGCCGTGCCTGTGCAGGCACCGGGCCGGGCATTGTCGGTGCTGATTGTCGACGACCTGCCGGCCAACCGCCTGGTGCTGGCCCAGCAGTTGCAATTTCTCGGGCATCAGGTGGTGGCCCTCAATAGTGCCGAGGCGGCATTGCAACGTTGGCGCAGCGAGGCGTTCGACGTGCTGGTGACCGATTGTCATATGCCGGGTATGTCGGGTTATGCCCTGGCCGAGGCCATTCGCCAGATAGAAGCCCAGGAGCAGCGCCCGCGTTGCGCGTTGGTGGGTTGCACCGCCGATGCCCAGGAAGACGAAGGGCAACGCGGCCGGCAGGCGGGTATGGATGTGCTGCTGGTCAAGCCGGTGACCCTGGAGCAATGGACCCAGGTATTGGCCCGGGTCACGGCCGTACCTGCCTTCGACCTGCAGGCCCTGCGCAAGATGACCCAGGCCGACGGGCCGATCCTGCAAAGCATGTTGCAGGAGCTGGCGAACAACCTTGAGCACGAGCACCGCTTGTTGGGCAGCGCCATGGCCGAGCGCGACCTGGCGCAGTTGCGGGCCAGCCTGCATCGTCTCAAGGGCATTTGTTGCCTGGTGGATGCGCTGCCATTGGCCAAGGCCTGCATCGCCGTCGAAACCAGTGCCCGGGAGCACCGTGACGATGAACTGGCGCAGCACTGGCAAACCTTGTCCGCGACCATGGGGGTGTTGCAGCAAGAAATCCGGCCTTATCTACAGGCGCAAGAATAATAGGTGAAAGAATAGGACGCGTCCTATGGGGGCTTGCGCGGGTTTTGGCTAATGTAACGATCTTGCACGTAGCCCCAGAGTTTCCCATGCGCTCACTCAAAGTCCTGATTCTCGAAGACCATCCGTTCCAGCTCATGGCCCTGCACCAGATGCTCAATGCCAACGGCGTGTTCAACGTACTCACGGCCGACAGCGTTGAGGTCGCCCGCCAGTCGCTGGCGAGCAAGGGCCCGGTGGATATCGCCATCTGCGATTTGTATCTGGAGCATGGCGACTCACTGGGGCTGATCCGCGAAATGGCTGAACACGGCCAGGCCCAGGTGCTGGTCCTGTTGAGCGACGCCGATCCCGATGTACTGGATGGCGTGGCCAACATGGCGCGCCAGGCGGGGCTCAACGTGCTGGGGTGCATGCCCAAGCCGGCTTCCGCCACTGCCATCGGGCAAATGCTCGAGGCGTGCCGGCAGCGCTTGCGACCTAGCCCGCAGGCGTTGTCCTGGGATCGCGTACGCCAGATGCTGGGGGTGAGTGAGTTCGCAACCGAGCAACTGTGCGCCGAAGTCGGCGAGGCGGCCATCGAGCGCTACGCCAGTGTCTGCTACCAGCCCATCGTCAGCCAGGCCGGTGACCTGCAAGGCGTGGAGGCGTTGGCACGCTGGCAAGACCCGGAGCATGGCCAGTTGATGCCCAGTGAGTTTCTGCCGTTGCTGGAGTTGGCGGGGCTGGAGCAGGCGTTTACCTGGTACGTGCTGGAGCAGGTGTTGCAGCTTTGCGCCCAGGTGACCCGGGACACGGGTCGGGAGCTGCCGGTGTCGGTCAACATTCCCGGGCGGCTGCTGGAGCAGGAGCATTTCGCGCTGGCCCTGCAAGGGCTGCTGCAACGCTATGCGGTACCCGCGCGCAACCTCACCCTGGAACTGGTGGAAACCTCGCGCCTGAAGACCGACAGCGCCCATGTCACTGGGTTGCTGCGCCTGCGGATGATCGGCTGCAAGCTGTCCATTGGCGATTTCGGCATCGGCGGTACCAGCCTGCAGCGTTTGCTGGAGTTGCCCTTCACCGAGTTGAAGATTCCCCCGGCGTTTGCCAGCGGGATGGCGGGCGACGAGCGCAAATGCGCGGTGGTTGCCGGCGCCATGAGCATGGCCGGGCACCTGGGGGTCGGCGTGGTGGTGACCGGGATTGAAACCCCCGCCGACCGCGACGCGGTGCGCGCGCTGGGGTCGGCATGGCTACAGGGTTGCCTGATTGCCCATCCGATGAGCGCCCAGGTGCTGCAACACTGGCTGGCGCAATCTACCGCGATTGCCCTGTAGGCGCCGGCTTGCCGGCGATAGCGGTCGAAAATCCTGCGCAGGACTTCAGGTGGCAAACCTATGCCAACCCGTGTTCCTGCACGTAGATGAACAACGCGGCATCACTGATCAGCCCCAGCTTGCGCATGGCACTGACTTTCTGTGCGCTGACGGTCTGCTTGCTGCGATTGAGGTGCGCGGCAATCTCGCCCACGGTCTTGCCGCCTGCCAGCAAGCGGATCACTTCCAGTTCCCTGGGTGACAGCTGATGCTGCGAGTGCAGGCGATCAGCCCCCACTGCGCCTGCCAGGGCCAAGGCCTGTTGGATAGTGCGAGCCACATAGGGCCGCCGCTGGCGCACCTGGGCGATGGCCTCGGGGAGTTCGTCGGCCAGGCTGGCCTTGCTCAACAGGCCCATGACCCCAAGCTCCAGGATCGAGTTGAACAGGCCGGCATTGTTGAGCATGGTCACCACCACCAGGGGCAGGTCGGGGTAATGCCGGCGCAGGTGCTCGATCAGGCGCAGGCCGTCGGCCTGGGGTTCGGCGGGCATCATGAAATCGGTGACCAGTACATCGCAGGGGCAGCGTTGCAGCAGGGCCGCGAGGGCCTGGGGCGAGTTGGCCTCACCGACGATGCGCACCTGCTCATCACGCTCCAGCACTGCCCGCAAACCGATCAGGAAAATCGGATGATCGTCGGCGATGACAATACGCAAGGGCTGTTCAGACGCGTCTCTCACGGTGGACTCCGGCAATAATCAGGAGATTCTAGCCTGTCAGCGGCTGTTTTCTCTCTGTCATATTTGCCATGCATGCTCGATTGACTCAGCCCAAAGGCGAACTTTGTGCTTTGGACGACGGTCATTTACCTGTAGGAGCGAGCTTGTTTCCGAGCGGCGTTCCTACAGTGGTTATTTCTTTTTCTCATGATTGAGTGGTGATCGAGATGGAAAGTATCAGCCTATTGCTCGGTGAAGCGCTGAGCCCTTATCAGGTCACGCTGACCACCTCGGGTGTACACGGCGAGTGCCTGGTGACGGTGAAGAGCCCGACGGGCGCTATCGTGGTTGAACGCGAGGTGGATCGCGGGCAATTGACCGACAAGCGCGCCCTGGTGGACGTGGTGGATTGCCTGCACCGCGACCTGAAAATCGCCGAAGGGCGCCTGGAACCCTCGGTGATCGCAGCCTTGCGCAACGCCGCCCAGACACGCATCACCGTCCAGGCATGAACAAAGTTTTATCTTTGGAAACTTCCTACAGGAAGGCGAGTCAGACGTTGTAACAGCAGGATCAAGCATTGTGCTCCGGTGCTTGTAGCTTGTTGTACTGGTCTTTGTAGGCCACGTTTAACCCCGAGTTGTCTCCCCACTGCTCGGGGTTTCTTTTTGCCAAAAATTTATCAAGGCGGCGGTGTTTCGCTGAAAAACCGCGGGTTGTCCCTGAGGTATTGCTCGCGCATCAGCGGGTCCAGCCTGTTGGCGTAGGACTCAAGCAGCGCTGCCTGGGGAATATTCTGCAACTCGCGGTTGATATGGCTGATGGCCTGGCGTCCCAGCGGGGTGTTCGAGCAACCGATATGGATCCGCTGATAGCGCGGCATGCCCTTGATCGGATAGAACACCAGGTCCTGGGAATCCATGCCTTGTTGCGTGGCCTGGTAGCGGATTTCCGTCCAGTAGCCCAACACCGCTTCCAGCCGCCCCAGGCGCTGCATCTGCAGCAAACTGCCCAGTGCATCGTTGCCGTAGTGGGGGGTCAGCTCCAGTGGATCAGCGTGGATCAACTGTTCGTCAATCCCGGGTCCATAGCTACGCTCGGCGACAATCCCAAGACGTGTCTGCTGCGCACCAAGAAACCGCGCCAGATCGAATTTGCCGTCAACCACATAGCTTGCCAGGGCGTCCTGTCGGTTACGGCGAATCGCGATGCCATTGCTCAACACGGCAAATGCCGGTGTGGAAAAGACAATGTTCTTGGCCCGCGCGGGTGTCCATACCAGCGAGGGATCGCAGGTGAAGGAGGGCGCATTGAGCATTTGGATGCCACGGGCGCGATTGACGTGCAGGATCTGGTGGCGATATTGCGGCAGGCGCTCGATCAATAACGGCAGCATTTTATCAATGCTGCCCTGATCCTTTTGCGGGCCGTCGAAGATAGTCATCGGCGGCAGGTCGCGCACCAGCCAGGTCAACGTTTCCTGTGCCTGGCTCGATAGCGGCAGCGCCACGAGCAGCGGGGCGGTGAGCCATAGGCGCCGCAGCGCCCTGATGAAACGGGCGGCCATTATCTTGAACGTGCTCCGAGCTGCATCAGATCGCGCCCTCCTTGCGCAAATGGGCCACGGCGTTGCTGTCGTAACCCAGGGCTTGCAGAATCACGGCATTGTGCTCACCCAGCTGTGGCCCGACCCACTCACAACTGCCAGGGGTGTCCGACAGCTTGGGCACGATGCCGGGCATCTTGAAATCCTTGCCGTCGGGCAGTTGGGCCTTGAGGAACATTTCCCGGGCCAGGTATTGCGGGTCGCCCAGCATATCTTCGGCGCTGTAGATCCGGCTGGCCGGTACTTCGGCCAGGTTCAACTGCTCCACCACCTGCTCAAGTGACAAGCTGTTGACCCAGCGGTCGATCACGCCGTACAGCTCGTCGCGCCGGCTATCGCGGCCATCGTTGCTGGCCAGTTGTGGGTCATTGGCCAGGTCCTCACGACCGACCGCCAGCATGAAGCGCTTGAAGATCGCATCGCCATTGGCGCCAATTTGCACGTGCTTGCCATCGGCGGTGGTATGGATCGATGACGGGGTAATGCCCGGCATGATGTTGCCGGTGCGCTCGCGGATAAACCCGAACACATCGAACTCCGGGATCATGCTTTCCATCATCGCGAAGATGGCTTCATACAACGCCACATCCACCACTTGGCCCAGGCCGCCGTTGATCTCGCGATGCCGCAAGGCCATCAGTGCGCCAATCACCGCCCACAGCGCGGCGATGGAGTCGCCAATGGAAATCCCGGTGCGCACCGGCGGGCGGTCCTCGAAACCGGTGATGTAGCGCAGGCCACCCATGGACTCACCGACCGCGCCGAAGCCCGGTTGATCCTTCATCGGCCCGGTCTGGCCAAAACCCGAGAGCCGGACCATCACCAGCTTGGGGTTCAGGGCATGCAGGGTGTCCCAATCCAGGCCGAGTTTTTCGAGGACGCCGGGGCGGAAGTTCTCGATCAGGATGTCGGCGTCTGCCAGCAGTTGCTTGAGGATCGCCAGGCCGTCCGGATGCTTGAGGTTCAGGGTCAGGGACTTTTTATTGCGTGCCTGCACGAACCACCACAGCGAGGTGCCTTCATACAGCTTGCGCCATTTGCGCAGCGGGTCGCCGCCGTCAGGGGATTCGACCTTGATCACGTCGGCCCCGAACTCGGCGCAGATGCGCGAGGCGAACGGGCCGGCGATCAGTGTGCCCAGTTCGATGACTTTCAGGCCGGCAAGCGGTTTGGCGGTAAACGACATGAGGTTCCTTACAAGCGCAGGCAGGTGTGTATTGCCTTTTAACATAGGCGAGCGCCCCAGGGATAAGGATGATGCAGCGCAGGATTCGTTGAATGACCCCGCCATCGGTTAGACTGGCCGCCTTTTCCTGTCTCTAGAAGTCCGTTCATGGCCCAGCCGTCCACGACCTACAAGTTTGAACTCAACCTGACCGACCTCGATCGTTCGGTGTACGAGAGCGTCAAGCAAACCATCGCCCGTCACCCGTCGGAAACCGAAGAGCGCATGACCGTGCGTCTGCTGGCCTACGCCCTTTGGTACAACGAGCAGTTGTCGTTTGGTCGTGGACTGTCAGATGTAGACGAACCAGCGCTGTGGGAAAAAAGCCTGGATGATCGGGTCCTGCACTGGATCGAAGTCGGCCAGCCCGATGCCGACCGCCTGACCTGGTGTTCGCGTCGCACCGAACGTACCAGCCTGCTGGCCTACGGCAGCCTGCGGGTGTGGGAAGGCAAGGTGGTGCCGGTGGCCAACAACCTGAAAAACGTACATATCGCCGCCGTGCCCCAGGAAATCCTGGAAATCCTGGCCAAGGACATGCCACGGGTGATCAAGTGGGATGTGATGATCAGCGAAGGCACGATCTTCGTCACCGATGACCGCGGCCAGCACGAAGTGCAACTGCAGTGGCTGGTCGGCGAACGCGGCTGATGATGTAGAGCCGGGCTCGTGTGGGAGCGGGCTTGCCCGCGATAGCGGTGGATCAGTTAAAGATAAGCCGACTGACATATCGCAATCGCGGGCAAGCCCGCTCCCGCATTTGATGTTCGTCGTTCCTGGTAGTTTTTTTTAACCGTTGTATTGCACAGAAGCCCCCATCACCCCATGCGTATCGATCCCCGCCCATTGCCCGCTGTCCTGCCGTTCCTCGGTGAATTGCCACCGTTGCTGACCCGTCTCTACGCCGCCCGTGGCGTGACCTCGCAGGATGAGCTGGATAAGAGCCTGGCGCGGTTGATTCCGTATCAGCAGCTCAAAGGGATCGATGCCGCCGTGGACTTGCTGGTGACGGCCCTGGAACAACGCCAGCGGATCCTGATCGTCGGCGACTTCGATGCCGATGGCGCTACAGCCAGTACCGTGGGCACCCTCGGCCTGCGCTTGCTCGGGGCCGCCCATGTCGATTACCTGGTGCCCAACCGCTTCGAATATGGCTATGGCCTGACCCCGGAAATCGTCGCCGTGGCCTTGCAGCGCGAGCCGCAGTTGCTGATCACCGTGGACAACGGCATCTCCAGTGTCGAAGGCGTGGCGGCGGCGAAGGCGGCGGGGCTCAAGGTGCTGGTCACCGACCACCACTTGCCCGGCGATGAACTGCCGGCGGCCGATGCCATCGTCAACCCGAACCAACCCGGCTGCACATTCCCCAGCAAGGCCCTGGCCGGCGTGGGGGTGATTTTCTACGTGTTGATGGCCTTGCGCGCGCGTTTGCGCAGCTTGGGTTGGTACGACAAACAGCCGCAGCCCAATATCGGCGAGTTGCTCGACCTGGTGGCCCTGGGCAGTGTGGCCGACGTGGTACCGCTGGATGCCAACAACCGCATCCTGGTCTACCAGGGCCTGGAACGGATCCGCGCCGGGCGTGCGCGGCCGGGCATCAAGGCGATCCTCGAAGTGGCCAAGCGCGACGCTGCGCGTATCACCTCCACCGACCTGGGCTTTATTCTCGGCCCGCGGCTCAACGCGGCCGGGCGCCTGGATGACATGAGCCTGGGCATCGAATGCCTGCTCACCAGCGACTTCGCCCAGGCCCGGGAAATGGCCGCGCAACTGGATGGCATGAACCAGGACCGCAAGGCCATCGAGCAGGGCATGCAGCGCGAAGCCCTGGCCCAGCTCAAGGACTTGCCGGTGGAGTCGATGCCATTCGGCCTGTGCCTGTTCGACCCGGAGTGGCACCAGGGGGTCATCGGGATCCTCGCCTCGCGTATGAAAGAACGCTATTTCCGCCCGACCATTGCCTTTGCCGATGCCGGTGATGGCCTGCTCAAGGGCTCTGGGCGTTCGGTGCCGGGGTTCCACATCCGCGACGCGCTGGCGGTGGTGGCCAGCCAGCATCCGAACCTGATCGCCAAATACGGCGGCCACGCCATGGCGGCGGGCCTGACCTTGCCTGAAGCGAACTTCCCGCTGTTCGCCGAAGCCTTCGACGCCGAAGTGCGCCGGCAACTGCGTGAAGAAGACCTCACCGGGCGCCTGTTGTCCGATGGCACCCTGGCCGTGGAGGAATTCCACCTGGAACTGGCCCGCGCCCTGCGCAATGCCGGGCCCTGGGGCCAGCATTTTCCCGAGCCGTTGTTTCACGGGGTATTTCAACTGGTGGAGCAACGGGTGGTGGGCGAGCGTCACCTCAAGGTGGTGCTCAAGAGTGAGTGTGGCGCGGTGAAACTCGATGGCATTGCCTTTGGCATCGACCGCGAAGTGTGGCCCAACCCGACCATTCGCTGGGTGGAGCTGGCCTACAAGCTGGACGTCAACGAATTCCGCGGCCAGGAAACCGTGCAATTGATGATTGCCCACATCGAACCGCGCTGAACCCTGTGCAATCCCCGGTTGTCGACTAGTCTCTAAGCACTGTGTGATTGGTCTTGTGACCTTGTCTGTTTTTTAGCCCGAAGGGGACGGGCCTTTCATCTTTTCGTCACGCGCACCGGTCAGACAGAACCCTGGAGCCAATGCCCACCGGATACGAGAAGAGGTGCCCCATGAGTCTGTTGCTTGAACCCTATACCCTGCGCCAATTGACCCTGCTCAACCGCATTGCCGTCTCGCCGATGTGCCAGTACTCCGCCGTCGATGGCCTGGCCAATGACTGGCACCTGGTGCACTTGGGCAGCCGTGCCGTCGGCGGCGCTGGCCTGATTTTCAGCGAAGCCACCGCCGTGACCGCTGATGGCCGCATCACCGCCCAGGACCTGGGCCTGTGGAATGATGCCCAGATTGAACCGTTGCAGCGCATCACCCGCTTTATCAGCGCCCAAGGCGCGGTGGCAGGCATTCAACTGGCCCACGCCGGGCGCAAGGCCAGCACCCACCGGCCGTGGATCGGCAAGCATGGCAGCGTCAAGCCCGAAGATGGCGGCTGGGTGCCGGTAGGCCCGTCGCCCATCGCCTTCGACCCACAGCACACCGCGCCACGGCAATTGGATGAAGGGCAAATCCGGCAGGTGATTGGCGATTTTGTGGCCGCCGCCAAGCGCGCCCTGACCGCCGGTTTCAAAGTGGTGGAAATCCACGCCGCCCATGGATATCTGCTGCATCAGTTTCTGTCGCCCCTGAGCAATCAGCGCCAGGATCAATATGGCGGCTCCTTTGAAAACCGTATTCGCCTGGTGTTGCAAGTCACCGAAGCGGTGCGTGAGGTGTGGCCACAAGAGCTGCCGTTGTTTGTGCGCGTATCAGCCACCGACTGGGTGGAAGACGGCTGGAACCCGGATGAAACCGTGGAACTGGCCCGTCGCCTGAAAGACCTGGGCGTGGACCTGATCGACGTATCCTCCGGTGGCACTGCGGCCAACGCAGAAATCCCTACGGGGCCCGGTTATCAAACGCGCTTTGCCGAGCGTGTGCGCAAGGAGTCCGGCATGGCCACGGGCACGGTGGGCATGATTACCGAGCCGGCCCAGGCCGAACATATTCTGCGCACCTGCCAGGCCGATATCATCTTCCTTGCCCGTGAACTGCTGCGTGATCCGTATTGGCCGCTGCACGCCGATGACGACCTGGGCGGGCGCAAGGCGATCTGGCCGGCGCAATACCAGCGGGCGACCCACCGCGACCAGCCGATTCATGAGTCTGACTTGCGCGACTGATTGTTTACATTTGGCACCCAGACCCACCGCTGATCACGGTGGGTTTGTGCCTGTCGCCGGGGAGTGACGATCCTGGTGTTTATTGGCTGCGCCGCCAGTTCGGCCAGGCCAGTAGCGTCGCGGCGCGCAACAACCACTCGAACGGCCCATAGGGATGGCGGCGTAGCCAGTGCGCGCTCAGCCACATTTGCAGGATAAAAATCGCCGCCGCCATGGGTAACAGCAGCCAGGGTTCGACCTGGTTGATCCAGCCAGCGCCGTAGCCGGTGAACAACAGCCCGAGCAGCATCGATTGCATGAGGTAATTGCTCAAGGCCATCTTGCCCAGCGGCGCCAGGCGCGCGCACAGCCTGGCGCCGGCGGTGGTGTTGAACAGCGCCAGCATCAATAGGCAATAGGCAGCTGTCAGCAGTGGTGCCGTCAGTTGGCCGAGGCCGAAGGCAAAGGTTTCCAGGCCGCCGCCTGGTTTGTAAGCGGCGGTCAGGGCGTAGACCAGCGCTCCAAGCAGGCCCAGTGGGGCAGTGATTAGCAGCAGGCGCCGGGCACGGGGATCCCAGGCCTGTGGCGACGCCAGCCACTGCTGTCGCCCGGCGGCGTAGCCGAACAGGAACATCGCCAGCGCGCTGGGGCCCTGCAATAGCCATAACGCAGGCACCGTGGCCCACACCTCCCGGCTATGAAATTGCAAGGTCTGCAGGGCACCGGCGGAAAACGCGGCGAGTTTTGCCTGGCCTTCGCCATGAGCCGTGCCGACCCATTCACCTCCCAGCCCCTGCAACAGACCCAGCACCATCCACAGTGCACAGGCGACCACCACCAGGCCGATTGCCCACCGCCGGGCGCGGGCCGCTGACAGGTTGCGGGCGGCCAGCAGCACCAGGCCCAGCAGGGCATAAGTCGAGAGAATCTCCCCGTAGTACAACAGGGCTCCATGGACCAGGCCCAATGCCAGCAGTGCCAGTTGCCGGCGCAGCATGCGCGGGACGAAGGCGGCCTCGGCGCGCTCGGCGGCAGCCATTTGCAGGGTGAAGCTGTAGCCGAACAGGAAGGAAAACAGCAGGTAGAACTTGGTCTCGAACAACAATGCCACCAGCAACCGCACCCCGTGATCGAGCACGCTGGCGTAGGCCGGGTTGCTGGCCGTCGAGGCGTAGAAGGGATCGGCAAAGGCCCAGATATTGACGCTGAGAATGCCGAACAAGGCAAACCCACGCAGCGCATCGACCTGGACCAGGCGCGCATTGGCCGCTGCTGACATGTTCAACGCCCCTGCAGCAGGTGAACCACCAGGCCCTGCAGGACCGTGGTCTGCTGCTCGGGGTGGAAGTCCGGGTCGGCGGCCACGCGGGCGAACATGCCATCGATCAAGGCGGCCAGCCAGTTGGCCGCGTCGGGCACGCTCAATGCGGTGTGCAATTGCCCGGCCTGGTCGGCGGCCCTTACCAGTGCTTCCAGGCCGTCACGCAAGGAACGGTCATTGGCCTTTACCAACCGCGCCACGGCTTCGTCGCGATGACCCAGGGCCGAGATCTCCAGCGCCAGGCCAGCATAGTGGCGGTCGCAGGCCAATTGGCAGACCTGATCAAGGAAAGCCAGCAACTGCGCCATTGGATCAGCCGCCTTGGCCAGCGGCGCCATGGCCTGTTGGATCTCGGCACCTTCGCGGGCCACCAGCGCCAGCAACACCTCGTGCTTGCTGGCGAAATAGTGGAACAGATTGCCCGCGCTCATACCGGCCCGGGCGCAGATATCAGCGGTGCGCGTGGCGACAAAACCGGCCTCGGCAAAACACTGGGACGCGGCGTCCAACAGGGCCATGCGTTTGCTTTCGCGTTGTTGGGGATCACTGGTGCGCATGCCGGCCTCATTGATTAATTGAGTAGTCAGTCAATTTATGAGGCGTAAGAATTTTCCGCAAGCTTTTTGCTTCAATCGAATTATTTAAGTGAATACTCTAAAAAAATCTCACAGGCGCCAGGATAGTTTCTACGCTTGAAGTAAGGCGGCTTCTGGCCCAGGAAGTCAGTCTGTTTGCTCGCTGAGGCATTGCACTTCGCGGACAGGGTTATGGGCATTAGGAGTTGTTGTTTATTACACGGAGAAACATTCCATGGCCAAGTCCATTGGTGTAACAGGGGTTCTGGTGCTTTTTTTCAGCCGCAGGCTGTCGTTGCATGGCCGTCGGTTGAGTTCGGATGAGGCACAACTGCTGGAGCAATACCGCGCCTTGACCGAAAACGATCAAGTTGCAATGCGCTACTTGATTGGTGCGATGAAAAGCATTTCACGCTTTTGACCCGGCCACGGCGTTCCCACGCACTCAGTGCGTGGGAACGTTTGGCATCAGCTGTACTTGCGTTTGTCCGGTGCAGGTGGGAAGTACTGGTACAACCAGGTTTCACTCAAGGTCCGGTCATTGGTGCGAATGAACAGGCGCATTTCCACCGGCTCCACGCTGTCGCTGGTCGGGTACCAGTCGAAGAGGATGCGGTAGCCCTTGATGTCATCGAGCACCAGCACACTGAAATCTTTCACTTCGCCATGGGAGCAGGTCACCACAGGCTCGATGCCGGTGCCTGCGGGCAGACGGTCGAGGCCACCACCCTTGAAATCCACGGCAAAACGGCGGGCCCAGACCGGCGGGTAGTGCTCGCCCGGTGCCCAGCCTTCGGTGAAACCGCCCATGCCGGAACGGGTGGCATTGACCTGGGCCAGCGGCGTGCTGACCGGGGGCAGGGCGCTCCAGTAGAGCTTGTAGCCAAAGTTCAGGGAGTCGCCGGCGGCCACCGGTTTCTTTGGGGTCCAGAAGGCGACGATGTTGTCCATGGTCTCGCCGGTGGTAGGGATTTCCAGCAGGTCGACAGAGCCTTCGCCCCACGCAGTGGTCGGTTCTACCCACAGGCTCGGGCGCTTGCTGTACCAGTCGACAGTGTCCTGGTAGCTGGCGAATTCATGGTCGGTCTGCACCAGGCCAAAACCTTTCGGGTCTTTATCGGCGAAGGCATTGAATTGCAGCTTGGCCGGGTTGTTCAGCGGGCGGCAGATCCACTCGCCGTTGCCGCGCCACATCGCCAGGCGGTCGGAATCGTGGATCTGCGGGTGAATGGTGTCGCACATGCGTCGCTCATGGGTGCCGCAGCTGAACATGCTGGTCATGGGCGCGATGCCCATCTGCTGGATCGCGGTCCGCGCGTTGATATGGGCGTCGATGGCCATCACCACCTGGGTGGCCTGGCAATCGATGTCGAAGCGGTAGGCGCCAGTGGCGCTCGGTGAGTCGAGCAGGGCGTAGACCACGAAACGGGTGCTGTCCTTGTCCGGCGTCTCGAACCAGAACTGGGTGAAATCGGGGAACTCTTCGCGTTTGCTGGCGTAGGTATCGATGGCCAGGCCGCGTGCCGAAAGACCGTACTGGCCGGTGTTATCCACCGCACGGAAATAGCTGGCGCCGAGGAAAGACACCACATCGTGGCGGTCCAGTTCCGGAGCCTTGAACAGCTTGAACCCGGAAAAGCCCAGGTCGCCCTTGAGCTGCTGGGTATCGACCGTGGTTTTTTCATAGTTGAACAGCGATGGACGGAAATGCACCTCCCGCGCCTGACGGGTCTTGGGGTCGACACTGTGCATGCGCACCGGGGTCTTGAAGCCCATGCCGACGTGGAAAAACTGCACGTCCAGTTGGCCTTTGAGGTCTTTCCACAACGAATGATTGGCGTCGTAGCCAATGGCATTGAAATTCTGCGGGGTCATGGTCGCCAGGGTCGGCGGCAGCACCTGGCGCGTGTCCTGATACTGTTTGCCAGCCAGTTGCTTGGCTTGCAGCTTGAGCCAATCGAAGTCGAACGCCTTGGCGTCGCCATCGGCGGCACGATTCCCGGCCCAGGCCTGAGCGGCGAGCAGGCCACTGGCCGACAGTCCGGTGTAGGCCGCGATGGCCATGGACGCTTTGAGCAAATTCCTGCGGTGCATAAATACAACCTGTGGTGAGCAATCCCGTGCCGTTCCTGGCGCGTGCTGGATCAGAAATAACGGTTCGGACATGCCTTCGGCCAAACGCAACGGACAGTAAACAGATGCCAGATAGCTTAAGGGGTTCGGTAGGCGAGGAAAATTGATTGATAGCGGGATGATGGCGTTGTATGTGAAACAAGACGTGTCAGCAGGGGGGGCTGTAGAGGAGTACATATTCGTTTGCTGCGGTTACGGCCACTTAGGGTTCCGCCCTTACGGCGGGTCACTTTGGAAAAGAGCCCCAAAGTAACCAAAGGGCTCTTGCCCCACCACTCGGTGCCTCGCCTAGGCTCGGCATGCCC
>NZ_MIFU01000074.1:0-109230 GCF_001855215.1 Pseudomonas sp. 06C 126
ACCTGCTGCCCCCGTCCCTGTGGCGAGCGGGCTTGCCCCGCGCTGGGTGGCGAAGCCGCCCCAAACCCTGCTGGCGCGGTGTGCCTGAAATATCTACGGCGGTTGGAGTGGGGCTGCTGCGCAGCCCATCGCGGGGCAAGCCCGCTCGCCACAGGAAGTCTGCAGGCCTTGAGAAGTTCGATTGCCACAACAGGCCGGCAGGCCAGGACACGCGCTGATTGTCCGCTCAGTGCTAAGTAAACTGGATTAAAGCCTGGCGGGTCAGGCGGCGGGCAAGTTCGTTGTAGTCATTTTGGATGCGCTCGTAAAAACCCAGCACGGTGCTGTCTGGCAGTGGTTGTTCGGTAAGTACCACGCTGTGTGGGATAACCAGTTCGTCGGCCAGGGCCACCAGTTGCTCGCGCACGTGTGTCTTGGCCTCGGCCGTCAGTTGGCCTGTGGACCATTGTTGGTGCAGTTCCAGCAGGTCCTGCAGTTGGCTGCCGGCCTTTTCCCGCAGTTCGTCCTGGGTGTTGAAGGCTTGGAGATGGGCGTCGTGCAGGTAGTCGTTCCAGAACGGTTGCTCCAGTACCCCGTTGACCAGCCCGTCACCTTGCTGCAACTGGCGAATCGCACGTGCGGCTTTGTCGAGATGGGCCTGGGTCACCCTGGCGGTGTTGCGGTAGACCATGTGTTCGGACACCCACGGCAGGTTCAGGCGTGTCTTGAGTCCGGTCTGGTAGGCGAGGTAGACCTGCACGTCATCCACCTGGCCTTCACCGCTGCCAAAGGTTTGCCCCAGGCCGCCTTCGCTGACCGGGGTGACGCGGTGCAGGACTTCTTCGCGCGCCAGTCGGTTGACCTGGTCCAGGCGCCAGGATTGCCTGGCCAGGTTCACCAGGCGGCTCTCGCGTTGGAGCAGTGCCTGCGGGGAGTTATCCTTGAGAATGTGTTCGAGCATAGTCTCGACCCCCATGCGATTGAATACATGCGCGCCGGCATCCGCGCAATTGACCGGTGTCGCGGCCAGGCTGAACATCCGCTCGCGAAACTGCGGGTTCTCATCCATCGCAAACAGCAACTGCCAGACCCGTATGGCCAGGTCTTCCCGGCCTTCGCGAAACAATTGCGCATCTATTTCGGTCTGGAATTCCACCGGTGGGCGCAACAGCTTGAGGAGGTCGAAAACTCCCTGGGAGCCATGCTCTTTTTCAACGTCGTCCCAGACCTTGATGGCCACGTCGCGCTCGTTGCCGTCCAGGCCGGATAGCCAATACTGCCGCTCGCTCGCACTGCTGCGTGGCGCCGTGCGATAGGGGTCGAAACCAAACGCCCGGCGGTAGCTGACAAAACGGTTTTCATCCTCGGGTTCGAGCTTGCCACGGTCCAGCCAACTGCCGGCGACGATGCGCGCACCCACCGAGTCTTCGGCGAATTGCGGCACGCTGCTGACCTCAGTGTGGGTCAGGTCCAGTTCGGGGATCGCCAGTCGGGGGCTGTCCAGGCCGACTGGCCATTGGGTGATACCGGTTCGGCGCAGGGCCAGTCGACGCAGTTCAGGCATCAGGCTGATGTCCGGTGGCACTTTCAGCTGGTTGTGCCCCTCCAGGTTCAAGGAGCGCAACTGCCACAGCCGTTTGAGCACCTCGTAGTCATAGCGCACCCACCTGATCGGGTTATGGCCCAGGTTCAGCGCGCTCAGGTGCTTCAGGTCGGTCAGTTGAGGGGGCAGGCCGGTCAGTTCGTTGTGGGACAGGTCCATGACACGCGCGCTGGGGAAGTTGTGCAGAAAGCCCATTTCCTGATCCTGCAGGCGCGTACCACTCAGGTTCAGGCGGGTGACATGGCTGAAGTCGGCCCGCAACGGTTCCATGTGGTGTATGTAGTGCCCCAGTACCAGCTCACTCAAGTCCAGCAGGGTGCCGCGCGCGCGGGGTTGCGTTGGCAACATGCTCTGGTAGGCGCCATCCTCCCAGCAGGTGCGCAACTCCTTGAGGATCATCTTGCGCATCAACAGTTCGTTTTCCGCGAGCACGCTGCCTGCCGGGCCGAGGGTTCGGCGTTTGCGAATGTAGTGCAGGTCTTCGAGCAGCAGCAGGTGGTCGGCTTGCAGCTTGACCAGCAATTGCTTACCCGCTGGGGTTTGGAGAAAGGGCGCGACCTGCGCGATCTCCTCTTCGTTGAGCGAGGGGCACAGTGTGCTCAGGGTTTCTCTGAACGTCGGCGTTTGCACCGGCCGGCGGCGAAACAAGCGGCGGAAGGCTTCGAAGCCGGGCTTTTGCAGCAGGCGTTGAGTGACGCCCTCGTCGGCCCGGCGTCGGCTGGGTGCTTCCAATACCGTACGGCGTGCGGCCAGGGGTTCAAGTTGCTCCTTGAGCCAGGCCCTGAATAGCTCGCCCTGGCCTGGCCGGTAGCCGAGCGCGTCAGCGGGGAGCACACGCAACAGGGCTTCGTAGAAACTGTACTGCGCCACGTCCGGTGCACCGTGGATCTGGTAGCGTCCCTGGCTTTGGTACAACAGGGTTTTCTGCGTGCCGGCGTCAGTCGGGCCGACCTGACAACGCAAGGGGCCATCGGCCGATTGCCTATGGATGGCGATGTTCAGGTCGCCCAGCGAGTCGCTGTTCAAGCGCACGATATTCAAGGCCATGCGCTCGGTATCCGGCGTCAGTAAGGCGTCGTCGTACAGGCCTTCGCTGGCGTGGCTGGCGCGTACTTCGTTGGCCAGTTCCCGGGCGAGGTTTTTCAGGCGCAGGGGGATGCGCTGCTCGCTGCTCATCACCTCCAGCTCCCCGGGCGAGGTGCGCAGCAGCAACAGGCTCACCAGATCGCTGGGCAGGTGCGGGAATTGCTGTTGAATCAGTTGGCCGTGGGGCGTGTCGAGCACTTCGCGGGTGCTATAGAGGTGGTTGAAAATCGTGGTCTTCTGCGGCACCAGGCGCTCGGCCAGTTGCCCGCGCAAGGCCTCGACCTGCCCGGATCGCGTGGCGGGCACCGGCGAGGGCAGTAGCGCCTTGAGTTCTGCCTCGCTGAGAAACGCCACGACGTGCTCGGGCAACTTGCTGGCCCGGACATCGTGATGGCTGATTTTCAGGGTGTTGGCGTGTGTGGCGTCGGTGGCTCCGTAGCGCATGGCATAGCCGCTCAAATCGTTATTGATAAACACATCGATGGCTTTGTCTGAGGGCCAGCCGGCCAGCTCGCTGATGGTTTGCACTGACCAATTGGTCGGCAGATCAGGCATGGCACCGGTGCGCATCTGCTGCGGTGCCTGCTCGACTTGCCGGTGCAGGCGGCGGCGCTTGAGGCTGTCGGCCAGCAGGGGCGGCGGCGGTTCGCGGTGGGCGTACATCATGCGCAAGGCGCCGTCGTGGGTGCCGCTGGTTTCACAGGCCTGCTCCAGCTCTGTGGGCGTGAGGCCCTGCGCCAAGGGGCCCAGGCGAGTGCGCAAGGTCTCACGGTCCCAGCTATGCGGGTCTTCTGCCTCATGCAGCCAGGCGCCATGGTCGTTGTGGTCGAGTTTCGGTGCATAGGCGTGCGGCCGGCTCGGGTGCTTGATCCGATATGTGTCGGCGGTGGGGTCGTGTTCGACTACATAGTGCCGGCCCTCCAGGCGCAGGATGGTGGTGTCGCCCTGGGCATGCAGGCCCAGGGCATCGGGCTGTGCGTCGCTGTGCAGTTGCAGGTCGTTGCGTGCGTAAGGCGTCAGGTCCGGGTTCCATAGGCGGGGTTGCCCGTCGACGTTGATCGGATGCAAGCCGTCGACAAACGACGAGCGCTTGAAGGCACTGCCAAGGCCTGCGCCGGCGGCGAAGGTGGCCAGTTGCACGACATCGGTGGCCACGCTGACAAGGTGGTCGGCCGCTTCGCGAAATTGCCCTTCAGCCAGGTCTACCAGGCCTTCGATGGCATCGCTGCTCAGTTGATAGGCGGTATAGGCCAGCATCAACTCACCGAGGAACGGCACGAAGGGTGTGATGACCAGCAGGGCGATGTTGAAAATATCCGCGACGATTTTTGTCAGGTTGTCCCACCAGGCCCAGCGCTGGTGGCTGTCGGCGTCGGTGGTGGCGACGGCAATCGTGCGCCCATCATTGAGAATCTTGTTCAGGGCTTGCTGATAGAGGTGCTCCCACAGATCACCGTCGATACGCACCGCCGAAAACTGCAGGCGGGGATTGTCCAGCGGCGTTTCGCGCCATTGCGGGCGCGGGTCCAGGGGTGATGCTTCATGCCACTGCACCCGGCACAAACGCTGATCCAGCCCGGCAAAGAAATGCCCGCGCAGCCCATGGTCGACAAACTGGCTGAAGAACTGCTGGTAAGTCTGCTGCCCCCGTGAGGGGATCGGCGCGTTGGCTTGCAGTTTGCGCGTCAGGTCGCGCATGAAGGTCAGGCTGGAGTCGTATTCCTTGACCGGGCTTTCGGGATCATGGGGGATATAGGCGATCAGTTTTGACACGCTGGATACCCGGTCCAGGTCTGCGGCAATCAGCAGGATCCCGGTCAGTGGCGCATCCAGAATGTGCAATTGGTAGAACTGCAACACCCCGCGCTCACTGCGCAATGCGCGCATCAACACCCCGTAGGCCGCCCGCCCCAGGTCTGGAACCTGTTGGTCATTGGTTTTCAGCGCCGCCAGTTGCGCGGCGGCTTTGAGGGCGGCTTTTTGGCTGGCGATGATGCTGTGCTTGAGTGCGGCGCGGGCGGCGGGATCGCTGGGCAGCAGGTGGTCTTGCAAATGCTGCTGATAGCGGGTGCCAAGGTCCAGTTCTCGGCACAGCGCCTTGAACTGCTGGATGGACATTTTGGGGTGCAGGGGTTTGAGGGTGAAGTGGCCCCGGTAGTCGGGTTGAGAGATGTAGCAGGAGTCGTCTTCAAAGGTTTCGCTCGCGGCAAAGTTATGCAGCGCCGCATCCAGCAGTGACACTTTGCGGCTGGTCACGCCAGGGACAATTGTGAGTGCGTACCAGGGCAATTTTTTGGGGATATACAGGTTGAGGAACGTACTTTTGACGTCGACGTTCAGGCGGTATTTGTCGTAGATGGCCTGCTTCAACAACGGCTCGGCAAACGCATACACGTCTTGCACTTCGCGCAGTTGGCGATCCACCGCGTTTTGCGCGCGCCAGCCTTCGGCATTGGTGCGCTGCAGCACTTGGTGTTGGCTGGGCGAGGCGCTGGCGTACCAGGCCGGTCGGGACAGCTCGGCGCTGCCCAATGGGCTGACCCTGGCCAGGGTGGCGGTGGTAAGCCAGTCGGGGATGAGCTGTGTTAGCCGTTCATAGTGGGGCCCTTTATAGAGTGTCGTAGGCGATTGGGCAGGAGTGGGCAGTTCGGGCATGCAGTAACGCTCGCTAGATGGTTTTAAGCATTAGCGTATCTGCTGAAGTTCAGAACAAAAGTTCAAAATCCTGGGGATGATTCGCGGTTCAAGTGCGGCAAAAGTTCATTATTCAAATGCATGTCTGAGATAACTAACACCCGGTTGCGGAGCCTGCGTGTATTCAACCGAAGTGGATGCCGGGGCCTGGCACAACGTGTGTGCGCCCGGTTGCAGGTAAGGGCTGAGGATCGGTGCCATCCCCTTGAGCACCTGGACCGGTAGCGCAGAGGTGAAGGTGAAGTTTTGCGCTGAACTGCCGGGGACAAAGGCCGTCAGCGTGCCGAAGTGCTGGTCGCCGATATAGAACACGAAAGTCGCAGTACGGTTGATCGACTTGGAACTGAGAATACGGCCACCGGCGCCCACGGCCTCGATGCGGTTGTCGCCGGTGCCGGTCTTGCCGCCCATGGTCAGGGGCGTGCCATCGGCGAGTTTGAAACTACCCGCCACGCGTTTGGCTGTGCCGGCGTCCACCACTTGCGACAGCGCGGCGCGCAGGGCCGTGGCCACCGCACTGGGCATCACCCGTTTGCCGCGGTCCGGGTCGTTGACCACGCGGGTGTCGTAGGGCGTGGCGGCGGCAAAGTGCAGGCTGTCGATGCGCAGCGGCGGCTGGCGCACGCCATCGTTGAGGATGGTGCCCACCAGCTCCGCCAGCGCTGCCGGACGGTCGCCCGAACTGCCGATGGCGGTGGCCAGGGACGGCACCAGGTGGTCGAAGGGATAGCCGACCTGCTGCCAGCGCTGGTGAATGTCCAGGAACGCTTCAATCTCCAGCATGGTGCGGATCCGACTGTCGCGGGCGCTCTTGTGCCGGCTCTTGAACAGCCAGCTGTAGACTTCCTGGCGCTCATGTTCGCTGGCGGCGACGGCCTGGGAGAACGTCGCGTCGGGGTGGTTGAGCAGGTAGCCCAACAGCCATAGGTCCAGCGGGTGGACCTTGGCGATATAGCCCTGGTCGGGCAGGTCGTAGGCCCCGGGGCCGTAGTTGATATAGAGCGTGTCGAGACGCGCATCGGTGAGTTTTTCAGCGCTTTTGGTCGCCGGCAGGTGGGCCCGGACGAAGCTGTTGAAACTCTGCTGACTGGCCTGCGGCAACAGGTAGCGATGCACGGCGGCCAGGCGCATGGCGGTGGGGTGCATGCTGTCGAGAAAGGTGTCGAGACGGGCCTGGGTGTCTTTGTTGCGGTACTTTTTCCAGAAGCGCAGCAGGAACGTGGTGCCCTCGCGGTCGGCAAAACGAGCCAGGTATTCCTGACGACGCGGGTCGCTGTCGTCCTTGAGCAACTCGGCGCTGTTGTTGGGCCCCTGGTAGGTGCTGTAGCGCACCAGGTCACGCATCAGACGGATGAACGGCAGGTTGATCGACTCGCGCAGGGCATCGCGCAGGGTCGGGTTGCGGCCGTTGTCTTCATTGCGAAAGTTATGGAAGCGATGCAAGCCGCCCCCAGTAAAAAAAGCTTCGCCGGGGCTGGCCGAGTATTGCCGGTCGAGGGCCGCATCAAGCATGTTCGCCAGGCTGTGGTCGTTGTGCTGTATCAGGTAATCCACGGCCCAGCGGGTCAGGCGATCCTGGTCGTTGACCTCGACTTTTTTCAGCGCGGCGGGCGCCTGGCCGGCATAGCGCTCATGCAATTCGCTGATCATCTGCAGGTAGGTGGTCAGCACCCGCAGCTTGGCGGTAGAGCCCAGTTCCAGCTTGCTGCCCTCGTTGATATCGAAGGGTTGGTCGGTGCTGTCGGTCTGCACCCGCACCCGCGCGCCGTCGGCGGTCATCTCGTAGAGGTTGAAGCTATAGCGCACCTGGGCGGTGCTGGTGGGCGTCAACAGGCGTGGGCCGAGCAGCCCCAATTGCGCGGCAAACGCCGGGTCTGCCAGGTGCTTGAGGTAGTCGGTGGCCTGGGTTTGCAGCTCGCTTTGCAGGGTGCTGGTGGCGGCCAGGTCCAGCCGATCCAGATCGTACAGCGGACGGTTGAGCAGGGCGGCCAGGCGGCTGCGCACCACGCTGATACCTTTGTTGGTTTCGATGGGTTGGATTGTCGGCTGTTGCTGCCAGTCGCGGTAAGTCACCTTGCTCGCCAGGGCGGCGTTGATCAGTGTCGGTTCGATCTCGCCACTTTGCCCCAGCAGGCGCAGGTGACTGTCGGTAAGGCTGGCCAGCTCATCGCGGCCTTTGGACAGGTAATGGGACGGGCGGCGCTGGGCGATCATCAGCGACAACACTTCGCGCAGGGCCAAGCCTTTTTGTGCCAGGTTTTTTGCATCGTTGCCTGCCAGCAGGGCGTTGGTCTGGTTGAAGTCGGCGCCGTACCAGACCCGCAGGCCTTCGGCGATGCCATGCACTTCACCATGCCCGGGAACGGCGGACAGCGGCACGCTGTTGAGGTAATCGCGCACGATATTTTGCCGCGCGGCCAGGGTTTGTGGACCGCCCTGGTAGGTGCGCACGCTGGCGGAAATCATCTGGCGGATCTTCTCGCCGCCGGAGAGGGTCAGCCCATCGGGGGAGTGACGATACTTTTCCAATTGCGTGGCCAGGGTACTGCCACCTGCGGTCTGGCCGGGAAGGTGCAGCAGCTTGGCCAGCTGCGACCACGCGGCCTTGGCAAAACGCGGCCAGTCCACGGCGGGGTTGGCCTGGGGTTGGGCGGGGTCCAGCAGGTCGCGGTTTTCAATAAACAGAAGACTGCTGACGATCACCGGGGGAATGGCGCTGAAGCTTGGATAGAACTGTTGTGGATAGTTGAACTGGTACAGCGGTTGCGCACGGCAGTCGCTGATCGACAAGCCGGCCTGAATCTTTTCGGCATAGGGTACGAACAGGCCATGGCGGGTGTAGTCCAGCAAGTCCTGGGAAAAGTGGGCCTGGCTCTGAATCAGGTAATTGCGCTGCCGCAGGCGCGGCAGGAAATCACCCAGTGCGCTGTAGCCCAGGCGTTTGTCGAAGGGGCCGTCTCCTGGGTACACAATGGCGTCGCTGGGCCCCGGTTGCACGGTGTACACCAGCGTGGCCGCGACACGGCTGAACTCCCGGGCTTGCCATTTGGAACTGCGCACCTCCCGCGAGGCGGCATACGCCAGAGCGACCAGCCCCACCACCAGCAAAAGCCAGAACCAGCGCCATCCGCGCCTGCGTCTACGGGGAATTTGTGGCAATGACTGATCGTCCGGACTGTCGGTGGGTTGCGCAGCGGTGGTCGAACCGGTTTGCCATAACGCGCCCATAGTCGATTGATCCATTCACGCAGATTGATCGGACTTGCCTGAAGCTTAGACGCTGGTTGGCGGGTAGGCAGAATTTGTATGTGGTCGTGGAGGGCGCCGCCCCAGAACCTTGTGCGGTGTGCCTGGAGAAACTGGGGTGGGTTTGTTGGGGCTGCTGCGCAGCCCAGCGCGGGGCAAGCCCGCTCGCCACAACGGGCGCTCCGGCACAGAAGGCAGGCTGGCGCGGTAAATGTGGAGAGGGGGCTTGTCCCCCGTTGGGTGGCGAAGCCGCCCCAAAACCTGCTTGCTCGGTGTGCCTGGAGAAAATGGGGTGGGTTTGTTGGGGCTGCTGCGTAGCCCAGCGCGGGGCAAGCCCGCTCGCCACAACAAGCCCGCTTGCCACGACGAACCCGGTTGCCACAGTAAGTGGGCTAAAGCCAGGTGGCGTCCCAGAGGGGGTAGTCACCGATGTGGTCGACCAAGCCGGCACGCAGGGGGTTGGCGACGATGTAGCGGGCAATTCGGCGAATGTCTTCTTCGGCGCGGACTGCGCGGTCGTGGTAGCCACTTTGCCAGAAGCGTTCCCTGATGCCCCGTGCGCGGTTGATGGTCAATGTGCTGCGGGACTTGGTCCTGCCGATGACCTGGGACAAGGGAGCGTCGCCTAGCTCAAATAACCAATGCAGGTGATCCGGCATGATGACCCATGCCAGCGAGTTGACCAGGCCCAGGTCATGGGTGTGCTTGAGTTCTGCAACCAATAACCTACCCAGGCGCAAGTTGCTGAATAGTGGATAGCGTTGGTGGACCACGGTGGTGATGAGATAGGCCCGCCCTGGCTCGCAATAGCGGCCCAGGCGTAACAAATGGGAGTTGGGTTTCTGGGGCAATCCTTTGCTCCTTGAGGTGGAAGGTTTATTGACCCTAGTACTTGGTGTTGGAACGAGATCCTGAAATCGGTGTGCGGATGTATCTGTGATGGGGGGATGCCCTAGGGCCGGAGCGCTGTAGGGGGCGCGGGCGACGCCAGAACCTTATTGCTCGGTGTGTCTGGGGTAACCGAGGTGCTGGTGTTGGGGCTGCTGCGCAGCCCAGCGCGGGGCAAGCCCGCTTGCCACAACGGGCGCTCTGGCCGCAGTCGGGGGGCTGGCGCGGTAAATGTGGAGAGGGGGCTTGTCCCCCGTTGGGTGGCGAAGCCGCCCCAAAACCTGCTTGCTCAATGCCCCTGGAGTCACTGGGCGGATAGCCCGTTCGCCATGATGGGCGCTGGCCTGGAATAGCTGGTTTAGAGCCTTTAAGGCAGGTATATCCGCCGAAGGTAGGGGCATGACGGCGCCCCCGCCCTGTGCAATACTCGCCGGCGTTTATTGAAGGCGATTCCTACAGGTCTCAGGGAATGCTCCTCTGTCGAGCCGGGGTTTTCCGGGACTTATCGCTGAACTTTGCTGCTTATTGAGTGAAAAGCCCTACTTGCGGCTTTTTATACTGCACCGCCGCCAAGCTGGCCGGTTTAACCGGGCCAGACGGGCTTGTCCAAAAGGCGAGCCTGGTACGACATCCTTATGGCGACCCGCCGTGAGGATGGACACTGGGTGGTTCCTATCCAATAACAAGATGAGGTTGTACCCCTATGCCCGTTGGCAATCACCTGCCCCACGGCGAGACCGCTTCCGGCGGCCCGCTCAAACGTGAACTGGGCGAACGGCATATTCGCCTGATGGCGCTTGGCGCCTGTATCGGTGTCGGTCTGTTCCTGGGTTCGGCCAAGGCCATCGAAATGGCCGGCCCGGCAATCATGCTGTCGTACATCATCGGCGGCCTGGCGATCCTGGTGATCATGCGTGCCCTCGGCGAAATGGCGGTGCATAACCCCGTCGCCGGTTCGTTCAGCCGTTATGCCCAGGATTACCTCGGCCCGTTGGCGGGCTTTCTCACTGGCTGGAACTATTGGTTCCTGTGGCTGGTGACCTGTGTGGCCGAAATCACCGCCGTCGCCGTGTACATGGGCGTCTGGTTCCCCGATACGCCCCGCTGGATCTGGGCCCTGGCGGCCCTGGTGAGCATGGGCACGATCAACCTGATCGCCGTGAAGGCGTTCGGTGAGTTCGAGTTCTGGTTCGCCCTGATCAAGATCGTCACCATCATTGCCATGGTCATCGGCGGCGTCGGTATCATCGCCTTTGGCTTCGGCAACGACGGTGTGGCGCTGGGCATTTCCAACCTGTGGGCCCACGGCGGCTTCCTGCCCAATGGTGTGCAGGGCGTGTTGATGTCGTTGCAGATGGTGATGTTCGCCTACCTCGGCGTGGAGATGATCGGCCTGACCGCCGGCGAAGCGAAGAACCCGCAGAAGACTATCCCGAACGCCATCGGCTCGGTGTTCTGGCGGATTCTGCTGTTCTACGTCGGTGCGTTGTTCGTGATTCTGTCGATCTACCCGTGGAACGAAATCGGTACCCAGGGCAGCCCGTTTGTCATGACCTTTGAGCGTCTGGGCATCAAGACGGCGGCCGGTATCATCAACTTCGTGGTGATTACCGCGGCGCTGTCGTCCTGCAACGGTGGGATCTTCAGCACCGGGCGCATGCTCTACAGCCTGGCGCAGAACGGCCAGGCCCCAGCGACATTCGGCACCACCTCCAGCAATGGCGTACCGCGTCGTGCGCTACTGCTGTCGATCTTCGCCTTGCTGCTGGGCGTACTGCTCAACTACCTGGTGCCTGAAAAAGTGTTCGTGTGGGTGACGTCCATCGCCACCTTCGGCGCGATCTGGACCTGGGTGATGATCCTCCTGGCGCAGCTCAAGTTCCGTAAGAGCCTGAGCCCCGCCGAGAACAAGGCGTTGAAGTACCGCATGTGGTTGTACCCGGTCAGTTCGTACCTGGCGCTGGCCTTCCTGGTGCTGGTGGTGGGCCTGATGGCGTACTTCCCCGATACCCGCATTGCGTTGTATGTCGGCCCGGCCTTCCTGGTGTTGCTGACCGTGTTGTTCTACACGTTCAAACTGCAACCGACCCAGGTCAGCCAGGGCTCGCCTCGCTCGGTTTGACGCAACATGCCCCGGCCCTACGCGCCGGGGCATGTCTTACGTGCGTTGCAATGCCGCCTGGGTGGCGACCGTCAGTTGTCGCACCAGGCGGTTCTGCTCTGCCTGCTCCAGGTCGACCAGTGACTGACGGCGCTCCAGGTACTCGTCCGAGTACTTGTCCTGTACTTCCTGCTCCAGCAGGCCGACTTTGTAGCGGATGGTGTCCTTGACGGAAGCAAAAGGCTCCGGGTGGCTCCTGGCCAGGTATTCGATCCAGAATCCTTCCATAAGCAACCATTCCTGCATGGCAGGGCTCTGGCCGAGCCTGCGCAGTTTTTCCCGTGCGCCACTGATGACTTCATTCGTCACGTAGTCTTCGACGGTGTACAGCAGTTCCAGTGGATAGAAAGGCAGTTTGAACTCCTTGGCCAATTCGGCACGCATGAAAATGGTGACCTCGGCCGGGTCGACTTCCAGGCCGGCCACTTCCCGATCGTGAATAAACTTGTCGCTGATATGGTCCAGTTGGTTGAGGTAGAACCGCCCGGCGGACAAGTCCATCAGTGCGCGGTCACTGGCATAGCTGCGGCTTTGCAACTTGGCCAGGTGAATCTGGTGTTGAAGCTCCATGTTGGTAAAGGCCAACAACACACTGTCGCCACAGTCACCTGAACCATAGGTGTTGAGGTACACGTTGTTGCGCAATTCGGTGGACTCCCCCATGGCCTGCAGCAAGGTCCACACCCTTTGGGTCAGCGCGTTGCGCGACGCGCCCGCTGCGATGTACGCATAGGTTTGAGTCAGGTCCGTGAGCACCCGGAAGGCATCGTCGGGGCTGGCGCCTTCATGGGCCTTGAGTTGCTCCCATAACGCCCTGCGGGCCGGAACATCGGCAGCGGGTACACCGCTCAACCATTGGGACACGCCGTCCGTCGCTGGCGGTTGATGCCTGGAGCCAAGCACACCGCCCAGCCGCACGCCCGTGTTGCGTCGGTACTCTTCGATACGCTCCAGGGTGGCCGGCGAGAGGGGGTTGTCGTGCAGCAGGATATTGCGGCGGGGCAAGCCGATGCGTTCCTGGGTGAATACCGCTTCAGGGATCTCGCTGATGGCGTTCTCCTGCAGGTGCAGTTCCTCCAGGCGGGCGAGCGTCTCCGCTCCGATGGGCCATTGGGTCAACCCGGTATTCACCAACTGCAGACGGTGCAGCTGGCTCATGGCGCTCACATCCGGGGTCACGCCAAGGTGGGGGTTGTTGTCCATATTCAACTCGCGCAGGTTGACCATGGAGGCCAGGCGCTGGGCCGAAGCCTCGGTGAGTCGGATGTCGTTGCCACTGAGGCTCAAGTGTGTGAGCTGAGTCATGTCAGTGATGGCGCTGGGTAACTCGGTCAACATGCAATCCAGATGCAGCCCTCGCAACCCGGCGAACTTGCTGAGGAAGTCACTGGCCGTTTGAGGCAAGTGATTACCCGCGATTTTCAGGAAGTCGATGTGCGCAAACCCCTGGGTGCCGCTGATGAAATCGGCGGGGGGCAGGTTGCCGTCGTCCAATTGCAGCTCGACGAATTGGGCGTCCAATATCCCCGCCAGATAGAGCGAACGACTTTCCCGGCGCCACGCTGAACACAACTGCTGGGCAATGTAGCGGCGGTTGCCCAGGCTCATACCCAGTGGGTCGCGCAGGTGTTCGTCCTCGCTCGCGGGTGTGTCGGCCCAGCGTGACAGTGCCGTTTCCATCGCTTGGTATTCGGTACGCCGCCGTTCGATTTCAATCAGCGCCGCCGGCTCGCTCAGGTTCATCGATTGGATCAGTTGCCGGGCTTGATCGTTGTCCATCCGGGGGTAAAGTTCCTGGACCTTGGTGACCAGGTCGGGCGATCGATTACCGCTGAACGGCCAGAACCGGCTCCAGAACGGGTACACCAGGAGTGTGCGCTCACCCCCCATCGGCGGCACCATCCAGGGTTGCAGGTGTTTGAGGTCCAGCAGGCTTTTGATCGCTACCCGTTGGTTGAGCGCCAGGGTGAGAATCTGTTGGCGCAGCGCGGCAATGCCCGCGTCGTCGGTCACCTCCAACGCGACTTTTTCACTCTCGGACAACGTAGACACAATCACCTCCAGCAAGCGGTTCGACGGTTGCCCCACAGGCTTGCCCGCTGCGTCGTAAGCCTGATAACCACCTTGGGTCCGGGCGATCTGTCGATGTTGGCTGGCGGTGCGCGGACCTGCGCTTTGCAGCAGGTGCCCCTGCAGGTTTGCCTGGTGGATGTCGATGCGCAGTTCCGCCGGCCAGGTGGGCAGATCCTTGAGCAAATGTGCGGTGATCCGGTCGCTGTCGGCGTTGCTGCACGCTTCGCTGTACAGACCTTCATAGGCCCGGTTCAGGCGCACCTCATCGGCCGACAGGCGCGCCTGCTCGGCAAGGCGCAGACCGGGGGCTTTCTTTTGTTGCAGTTGCTTGAGTTCCCGGGGGGTGGCTTGTCCGAGGATCGCCTGGACACTACTGGTGGGCAAGTGTGGATGGTGGGCTTTGAATTGCCGGACCGATTCAGGCCCATCGTTTTCGCTACGTTGGTAGATCGAGTCGAGTAACTGCGATTTTTCCTTTTCGGTGAACTCGACGATCTGTTTCACCAGCTTGAACAAGCGGTCATTGCTGGATTCTGGCAGTTCACCGAGCAAGGCCTGGGTCAACTCATCGTTGGCGATGACGTTGTCCAGCAGCCTGGCGTTTTCATAGTCACTCTTTTTGACCAGCAATGCCTTGTCGTTTGGCGGGTTGCGATCTGGGTATTGCTGGATGACCCGGTTGTCGCTGTCGATTACACGAATGGCGTGACTGTCGGGCCAGCTTGGCAGGCTGGAGAGCACCAGCAGTTGCAAGTCCGGGCGGGCGATACGCGAGGTAGGGGTGTTGCCCAGTGCTTCGATGAACTGCAGGATTTCCTGTTCGATCTTCAGGCGCTTGCAGGTATCGGCCAGCAATGGGGGAGCGGTAAGCCCTGCATGGTGGATGTGGCGCAGGAGCCTGGGCGGGGTGTCGGTGAGGGCCAGGATATTGACCGACTCGGCCTGGGTGAAGGCGTACGGGTGATTGCCCAGGCGGTAGAGCAACTCGTGGTCGCTCCAGATCATCGGGTTCTCGCTGGCCAGGCGCCAGGCACCTTGGCCGTTGTGAGACAGCACGGGGGTTTCGACCCCGATTTTCTCGGGGTGGACCAGGCGCCATTTGTACAGGCTCTTGTCAAAACTGACCCGGTACAGCGAGCCGTAGAGCGGCAGGAAGTGTTGAGCATCCCATTGAAAAATACCCTGGGCGTTCGGCGCCAGGTCGGTGGGCAGCTTCAGGGTCTGTTCGTATTGCATCAGCGAACCGTTGGCCAGGCTGACATACCCCGCCGGGCTGCGTTGGCTGCTCATGTAATTGCCCAGTTTGGTGCGCAGGCCCAGGGTGTCGGTGGCGCTGGTCATGCCCAGCAACAGACGTTCGTGGGGCTGCAACACCGAACCGATGGCCAGGTAGAAACTGTCTACGGTGGCGGGCACTGGAATCGTACCGCCGTTAAGCATGTCGTATGCCTCATAGACCCCGTTGCCGTAATGGCGCAACTCCACGGTGGGATCCTGTGGCCCGCTTGAAACGTAAGGTTTGGCGGTATCGCCGGTGACCACTTCGGTGATGACGAACGGGCGCTTGAGGGTGTTGCGCACCAGCGCCGAGGCGAACTCCCTGGCCCATTGGTCAATATCGTTACTGTAGGCGCGGGGGTGGTACAAGCCGTCGATGGCCGCATCGATGCGCAGCGCGGTACGGTGGTTGTCCAACCGCTCATGAAAGGCAGCCGGCAGCGAACCATGCTGCAAGTAAGCCTGTTGCTGGCGTGGCGTCAGAGGGTGCTCCTGCAACAGGCGTTCCAGATTGGCCGGTGACAAGGGGCGGTTGAGGTCACGCAGCTTTTTCAGTAAGGGGGTGACGGTCACCAAAGGCGGCGGAGCTTGAAAGGGAAGAAAACGGCGTACATTCGCCGGGGCAAGCAGCTCGCTTTTTTCGTAACCGGCGTAATTCACCAGCGCGCTGAACACACTCAGCCGCTCGTCGCGGACCAGGGTCGTGACCTGCTGGCGCAGCCGCGTGATGCGTTGCGCGGTAGTCTGAGCGGCGTGGCCTTCGATGCCCAGGCGCGAGGTGCCAGGTTGCAGCACGATGATCAGGCTCAACAGCGGCTCGTTGGTATTGGATGGCGGGTGCGCAGCGCCCAGGGCGCTATAGCGGCCATCATCGCCGCGGACAATGTTGATGGTGTGTGCGTCGAGGGGCACGACCTCGGTTTTGCTGAAGCTTTCGATCACTGTGTGCTGGGGGTCGCGGATGCTCAAGGTGGCGTTGGCGGGCCACTGCGGCAGTTGTGTCAGCAGGCAAAACACCGCGCTGTCGCCGTAGGGGGGGAGGTAGCCGGGCTCGTTGAAACGGTTGATCAGCAGTTGGATCAATTGATCAGCCTGCACGCGCCGTACCCCTTCGGTCAGGTTCAACGGCGCCGGCTCCGAGCGCCAGACCTTGTCCAGCGCAGTACGGGTGGTGGCGGTGCTGCGCAGCATGGTTTGCAGATCTGTCGCCGGTGCCACGGAGGCGCCGTTGGGCAGCATGCGTTGCAGCAACTCGATGTCCGAGAGCGCGTGGGCGTTGTGCAGGTCGACCTCCCACGCCTGTTTTGCTGGATTAAAAAAAATCGGCGGTGCGTAGCCCTCGTTGCGTTGGTGCTTGAGCACGTAGCGCATCTGCTGGTCGTCGTGCTTGACCTTGGCCACCAGAAATTGCTCATTCTGGTTCAGCTTGACGTATTGCTCGCCATCGACGTAGTAGATCCCCAGTGCATCGGGCCTGCGGCCGTCGAGCAGCGCCTGGCGGTCATGGGCATAGGGCTGTGCGTCTGGTTTCCACAGGCGCTGGTTGCTGGTTTTGCGCGGGTTGCCGATGTTCTGCATCAGTTTTTGCATACGCCGGCGCTGCAAGCGGCCGGCGGTTGCGGTCAGCCGGCCGCTGACGATCAGGTCGGCCACATCTGTCAGGCTGCTGGCAAACGCTAAGGCTTCGCCTTTCACCGCTTGATCCAGGCCTTGGATCACGCTGTAGGTCAGGCTCCCGAGCATCAGCAGTTGGGTGATGCGCATCATGCCGGTGAGGCCACCGGGCATAGGCATCAGGAGTAAACCGAGAACTTCGCCCGTGATCTCCTGCGCCGCATTCTTGAGGGCTTCCCAGTCGGCCTCGGCGCGATCAACGGCAAGTGTATCCAGGTCAGTCTTGCAGCGTTGGATCTGTCGGTAAGTCAGGGCCTGCACCAGGCTTACTGGTGGCCCTGACTTGGGGTCGGCGGTGAAGCGGATGTCGTCAAGGGTTCTGCGCGGGAAGGCTTTGTGAAACCCGTCATACAGGGCCCCCTCCAGCCAACCCAGGTTTTGCGGACGCGTCTTATGGCTCAACAGTTTGTTGAAGACGGACATGCCTACCAGGGGTAACTGCCGGGAAAACCAGCCCAGATCATGTTGTTGATGGCTATCGTGCAGTTGCTGGCGGAACGCCTGTTCGGCGGCGCGTGCGTCGGGGTGATAGCGCAGCGCGCCCCCTGGGCGGAATGGAAAGTACGACAGCACACCCAGGGCTGCGACACGAATCAGCAGCAGGGGCACTGGAATGATGTTTTCCCAGGGGACGAAGGGAACGGCCACCACCAAGGTTACGCCTGAGGTCAGGCCTAGTGTTTCAATCTCCGGTTGAGCACCGGTGTTCTCAATCGCCGCATTGAGCTTGTCGTACATTTCACGGGTAAGACCGCTTTGGGCCCGGTTGCGCCAGGCGTCCAGCACGTCGAACTGCAGGAGCGTGCGCGCCGAAGTGCCCATCAGGCGACGAAGCAGGCCGTTATCGCCCAAGGTGGCGTGGATCCGGTTTTTCAGCTGGCCACCCAGATCCAGTTCGCGTGCCACGTCGATAAACTCCTGCGCCGAGAGGCTGCGGTCATCGCCAGGGCCAATCACCTTGCTGGCTTGGACCAGGCTGTAGCCAGACTCGGTAATCCTGCCGTAGGTAAAGCCAAAGTTGAGGCAGGCCGCCTCCCATAACGTCATGCTTTTAACGTGGTCGATGTAGTCCCAGTCTTCTGCGTAGGAGCGGCGGCGAAAGCGAGTGCGTTCGTCGCGTTTCGGCTCCCAGGGGAAAGGCTTTTCGATTTTTTCCCGGTAGGTGGTATCGAAGCGGAAGGCTTCGGGATCGCGCCCGCCAATCCGGCTGCGCAGTTGGGCCAGGCCTTCGGTCTTGAAGGCCTGGACCAGGCGGTCCTTTTCGGTTTCGACTGCAGACAGGGCCGTCAGGGACTCGCGCTGCAGTTGCACATAGCGCTTTTGTTCATCGGGCGTGAGGCCGCTCAAGGCTTGCGTGAGGTTTTGCCGGATCTGCTCAATGGCCTCCTGTTGTTCCCAGGAGGTGCTCGATTGCAGGTTGCCGGATAAACCGTGGAGTAACTCAGAGGTCGGCATAAGGGACTGGCCTTTCACAAATTAAGTGGAAGGCCGATGTAATCATCGCCGGTGCGTCACCTGGGGCTAACTATCTACCCGCCACCCACTGGCGTTGTCGCGACGCATCCAGGTGCTTGTTGAACTCCAGCCAGGCCGCCAGCGCCGCCATCAGCATCAGGCCCAGCAGGGCACTGAAAATCTGCATCGGCCAGGCGTCGTTGACCTGGGCGTTGAGCATGTCCGCCAACGGCGCGAGCAACACCCCCAGGCAAAACACTTCCAGTGAATAGCGGCCCATGCGACAGCTTTGCCGGGCCAACCAGTTTTGCGTCCACGCCCGACCCGGCAGCAGCTTGGCGGTGACATAGGCCAGGGCAAGGAAGTGCAACAGGCGCGCCGGCGACAGATCGGTCTTGCTGATGGGGTACAACAGGTCGCTGATGACGGCGGGCATCACCGCATCGTGGATCTCGGGCCAGCGCCAGGACAGGGTGATCACCGCGGCCAGCAGGGTGTAGGTGGCCGCGGCGATAAACACTGGTTGCCGGTGCAGCGGCCGCGTATCGGGTGCGCGCGGTTGGCTGGCATGCACCGCCGCCGCGCCGCCGAGAATAAACAGAAACTGCCAGGTCACCGGGTTGAAATACCAGACGCCGTCGGCAATCGCCGCCAGGTTCCAGCCCAGGCGTGGTGCCAACAGGTACACCGTCATCGACGCCGCCACCACTGCCAACGGCTTGCGCAGCAACAGCGGCAGCACCAGCGGCAGGCCCAGCAACAACACGATGTACAGGGGCAACGGGTCCATCAGGTTGGGCTTGAAGCGCAACAGCAACTCATCGGTGAGGGCTTGTTGGGGGTTGGTGATGAAGTGCGTCAGGCCCATTTCCTGGACCAGGTCGCGGGTTTCTACCTTGCTGTTGGCGAAGAACACGATGCCCATCAGCATCGCCAGCAAAAAGATATGCACCACGTACAGCACCCAGGCGCGGCGCAGGATTTTCAGGCTGGCCATCCAATAACCTTCGCCCTGCAGGATTTTGCCGTAGGCCAGCACGCAGGCGTAGCCGGCGAGAAACACAAAGACCTCGGCGGCATCGCTGAAACCGAAGTTGCGTAGGGTGATCTGGCCCAGTGGGTTTTGGGGGACGTGATCCCAGAAAATGAAGATCAACGCCAGGCCCCGAAAAAAATCGATGCGCGGGTCGCGTCCTTTAAGCATGGCTGCGGGCTCTTGAACAATGGGTTGAATAGTGACGCGAATGGTCCTGCCGTGCGTCGGGCGGGCGCAGGTTGGCGGTATTTGTAAGCAATTGCAAAGGTTGGGTATTACTGAATGTCTCATGCGCGCCCGCTAGGCATCGAGGATCCCCCGCGTGTCATGACTGCCGGCCAGTATCCCTTGCGCAGGGCCTTGACCTGCGCAGGGTTGTCGTGGCCGACTGTTTACGCGGCTTCCACCTCATGGGGCTCAAAACTGTCTGCCCGCGCCATCTGCCACATCCGCGAATAGAACTCGCCGTTCACCTCGCCAGTGAGCAATTCACCGGGCTTGAGGAACACGTGCAACTGTGAGAACAACTTGATCTCGGTGGCCGACATGCGCCGCACCAGGTGCTTGGCCGACAGTTGCGACGGATGATCCAGCCCTGCTGCCGCGAGCATTTCGGCCAGGGCCTTGAGGGTGTTGCGGTGGAAGTTGAATACGCGCTGGGCCTTGTCCGGGACCACCAGCGCCCGCTGGCGCAGCGGGTCTTGCGTGGCGACGCCGGTGGGGCATTTGTTGGTGTGGCAGCTTTGCGACTGGATGCAACCAATGGCGAACATAAAGCCCCGGGCCGAGTTGGCCCAGTCGGCACCGATGGCCAGGACGCTGGCGATGTCGAAGGCACTGACGATCTTGCCGCTGGCGCCGAGCTTGATCTTGTCCCGCAGGTTCAGGCCTACCAGGGTGTTGTGCACAAACAGCAGGCCTTCGCGCAGGGGCACGCCGATATGGTCGGTGAACTCCACGGGGGCGGCGCCGGTGCCGCCTTCCTTGCCGTCGACCACGATAAAGTCCGGCAGGATTCCGGTTTCCAGCATGGCCTTGGCAATCCCCATGAATTCCCACGGGTGGCCCAGGCAAAATTTGAAACCCACCGGTTTGCCGCCGGACAGTTCACGTAATTGAGCGATGAACTGCATCAGCTCGATCGGCGTGGAAAACGCGCTGTGGCGTGACGGCGAGATGCAGTCTTCGCCCATCAGGATGCCGCGGGTCTCGGCGATTTCCTTGGTCACCTTGTGCTTGGGCAGGATCCCGCCGTGGCCGGGCTTGGCGCCCTGGCTCATCTTGATTTCGATCATCCGCACTTGGGGGTTTTGCGCCTGCACGGCGAAGCGCTCCGGGTCGAAGCGGCCGTCGCTGGTGCGGCAGCCAAAATAGCCGCTGCCCAGCTCCCAAGTCAGGTCGCCGCCGTGTTCGCGGTGATAGGGGCTGATGCTGCCTTCGCCGGTGTCGTGGGCGAAGTTGCCGAGCTTGGCCCCTTGGTTGAGCGCGCGGATGGCGTTGGCGCTGAGGGAGCCGAAGCTCATTGCCGAGATATTGAACACCGACGCCGAATACGGCTGTGTGCATTGCGGGCCGCCGACGATCACGCGGAACGCGCTGGGATCGCTCAACGGCGCCGGGCGCATGGAGTGGCCGATAAACTCGAAACCGGATTGGTACACATCGATCAGGGTGCCGAAGGGTTTGTCAGCGGTTTCGTTTTTGGCCCGCGAATACACCAGCGAGCGCTGGGATCGGGAGAAGGGCAGGGCGTCGCTGTCGGATTCGAGCAGGTATTGGCGGATTTCCGGGCGGATGCCTTCCACCAGGTAGCGGATATTGCCCAGGATCGGGTAGTTGCGGCGCACGGCGTGCGGGCTTTGCAGTAGGTCGAACACGCCGATCAGGCTGAGGACACCGGTGACCAGGGTAAACGGCCACAGCCATTCGTGTTGGATAAAGGGCAGGCTGGCGAGGGTGAAAATGACACACACGGCAAAGAATGCATAACGGCTAAGCAACGACAGGCTCATACGGTTTCCTTGGGTTCGGACTCTTTATGACCTGCAGGAACCGGCTTGCCGGCGAGGGCGTTTTCGATAGCAAGCCAGTTCCTACAAGGATCTCCAGGCTATGGATGCCTGTGCTCTCACGGAGCACCAGCTTACGGGCGAGTTCGTTGCCAGGGCAACCGCATAGAACCTGGGCTTCTATCGGTATTGCAATACGTTCTCGTTTGGGTGCATTATTTGCGTTACTGTATAACGTATTAATCTTGCCCAGATGCCCCCGGAGGCCCTATGAAAGCTGGTATCCATCCCGCCTATCGCACCGTACTGTTCCATGACACTGCCGCCGACGTGTTCTTCCTGATCGGCTCCACGGTCGACACGGATCGCACCCACCAACACAGCGATGGCAATACTTATCCTTACATGGCTCTCGACGTGTCCAGCGCTTCCCACCCGATCTACACCGGGCAACAGCGCAAGACCCAGGTCGAAGGGCGGATTGCCGGCTTCAACAAGCGCTTTGCCTCGTTTGGTTCCTCCAGCAAAGCCGCCGAGGCCTGACCGGTTCGAGGCTTCAGGCGCGGTAGTGGTAAATAGCATCATTAGGCCACTACCGGCTAAAAAACTGACTAAACTGCTAGGTAATAGCCAGGAGGCTGTTACCTTGACCGTAGGAAGCGCACACCGACGCGACTAGATCCGAGGTGTCCCGTGGGAGAGTCAGTTACCTTTTCTGAAATCGATCGTCCCGTGGTGCTGTTGATCGACACTCACCCGGACGTGCATGACCGCCTCGCGCAGTTACTGCGCCTGGAACCCTTTGAACTGTGCAGCGCCACCACGGCGGTCGAAGCGTTAGCCACGCTGGCGCGCCAGCCTGTGGACCTGGTGATGAGTGCTGCACGCCTGCCGGATATGGATGGGGCCACGTTGCTGGCACAGATCCATCACGACTACCCCCATACCGTGCGCCTGCTGTTGACCGGCGAAACCGACCTGACCCTGATCATCAAGGCCATCAACGAAGGGCAGATCTACCGCTACCTGAGCAAACCCTGGAAGGACGAAGAGTTGCTGCTGGCGCTGCGTCAGTCCTTGGCCCACCAGCATTCCGAGCGTGAGCGCCTGCGCCTGGAACAACTGATCCGCCAGCAGAACGAGGAGCTCAAGCAGCTCAATGCATCCCTGGAAAAGCGCGTGGTCTCGCGCACCAGTGAATTGCAGCAGACCGCCGACATGCTCGACCTGGCCTACGAAGAACTCAAGCACAGCTACGCCACCGGCACCGAGGTGTTCTCGCTGCTGGCCAACCTGCGCCTGCCGCGCAGTAAGCAGACCAACCGCCAGATCATCGAGCTGGTGCGCACCTGGTGCGTGCTCCATGGCCTGGACGATGCCAGCAGCCGCGACCTGACCATGGCGGCGGCGCTGTACAACATCGGCAAGTTGAGCTGGAGCGACAGCATGATGGTCGCGCCCTCGGACTTGCTGCACAGCACCGACCGCGCGCGTTTTCGCGAGTACGCCACACAGAGCGAATCGTTGTTGATGACCCTGGAACCGATGAAGGACGCCGCGCGGCTGATCCGCCATCACCAGGAGCGCTGGGACGGCAGTGGTTTCCCTGATCACCTCAAGGGCGAGGCCATTCCTTTCGGCTCGCGCTTGCTGAAGCTGGCGGTGGATTTTATCGAACTGCAGCGCGGCTTGATTCTTGAGCGGCAGATGAACAGCGACGAGGCGCTGCTGTATATCCGCAAATACGCCGGGCGCCTGTATGACCCGGACATGGTGGAAGACTTCGTCCAGGCCTGCGCGGCCTTCCTCAGCGACGTGACCCTGGGCGACCCGACGGTCAGGGTGCTGGGCACTCGCGAGTTGGCCGAAGGCATGGTCCTGGCGCGCAACCTCAATGCCGACAACGGCATGCTGCTGCTCAATGCCGGCAAGGTGCTGAACCTGCCGCTGGTAGACAAGCTGATCGCGTTTGAAGCCATGGAAGGTGCCAAGTACAGCGTGTTCATCAAGGACCCCGAAGAGTAAGCCAGCTGTGGCTGTGGCATTGCAGCACGGAGCACAGTCATGTGATCCTTCGCGCCTTTATTCCAAGGCGTTTATTTCATGTCCAAGACCATCCGTATTGCCGCCGCCCTGTTGATCGGCAGCGACGGCCAGACCCTGCTGGTGCGCAAGCGTGGCACCCAGGCCTTTATGCAACCGGGCGGCAAGATCGATGCCGGCGAGCAACCGGCGCAGGCCTTGGCGCGTGAGCTGCACGAAGAGCTTGGCCTGCAGATCGACCCGGCAGCGGCGCAGTACCTTGGGCATTTTTCGGCACCGGCGGCCAACGAGCCGGGGTTTACCGTGGAGGCCGAGTTGTTTGAAGTGCGTATCGACGTACCGGTGACACCCGCCGCCGAGATCGAAGAAGTGCGCTGGATCGATCCGGCCGGCGACGGTGGCCTGCAGTTGGCGCCCTTGACACGTGACCTGATCCTGCCTTTCTATCGCGCATCGCTGACCACTATTGCCTGAGCTGTCGGGCACAAAGGACTGAGCCGTGATCCCCCTCAATGACTTGCTGATTTTTGCCGCCGCCTCGCTGCTGCTGGTGCTGACCCCGGGGCCGAACATGATCTACCTGATTTCCCGCTCGATCTGCCAGGGCCGCAAGGCCGGGGTGACGTCGTTGCTGGGGGTGGTCGCGGGTTTTTTCGTGCACCTGTTCGCCGCTGCCGCCGGTTTGACGGCGGTGTTCCTCACTGTGCCGCTGGCTTATGAAGTACTGAAATGGGCCGGTGCGCTCTACCTGCTGTGGCTGGCCTGGCAAGCGGTGAAACCGGGTGCCCGCTCACCGTTCCAAGCCCAGCAATTGCCTGCTGATTCGCCACGCAAGCTGGTGACCATGGGCTTTCTGACCAGCGCACTGAACCCGAAAATCGCCGTGTTCTACCTGTCGGTATTCCCGCAGTTCATCACCCCGGAGCACGGCTCGATCTTCACCCAGAGCCTGATGCTGGGCTTTACCCAGATCAGCGTCAGCTTTGTGGTCAACTTGCTGATCTCGCTGTGCGCTGCCAGCATCGCCGCGTGGTTTATCCACAACCCCACGTGGCTGGCGGTCCAGCGTTATTTCATGGGGTTCGTGCTGGCAGCCCTGGCGGTGCGCCTGATGCTCGAGCAACGGCGCAGCGCGTGAACAATCAACGGACCGCGCTGACCCCATCGAGGGTTGAAAACGACGTGTCCTTGGCGGTCAGCAAAAAGTCGCGCATGTACGGCGCATCCAGCATATCCGCACGGATCCCGGCGTACAGCGTGGCGAACAAACCTTTCTCCCCCAGCCGCTTGGCCTTCACATAACCCCGCGAGCTGTACTCATGCAGCGCCCAGTGGGGCATGCCGCACACGCCGCGACCGCTGGCCACCAACTGCATCATCATCACCGTCAGCTCCGAAGTGCGGACTTGTGCGGGCTCGACATCGGCCGGTTCCAGGAACCGGGTGAAGATATCCAGGCGGTCGCGTTCCACCGGGTAGGTGATCAGGGTTTCGCTGAGCAAATCCTCGGGCACGATGTACGGCTTGTTCGCCAGCGCGTGCTGGTTGGCCACCGCGAGCATTGCTTCGTAGGTGAACAGCGGCACATAGGTGATGCCCGCCAGCTCCAGTGGGTCGGAGGTCACCACCAGGTCCAGGTCGCCACGGGCCAGGGCCGGCAGTGGGGCAAAGGCAAAGCCGGAGGCCAGGTCCAGTTCTACTTCCGGCCAGGCATCGCGGAACTGGTCGATGGTCGGCATCAGCCACTGGAAGCAGCTGTGGCACTCGATCGCCATGTGCAGGCGCCCGGCAGTGCCACCGGCCAAGCGCGCAATATCCCGTTCGGCCCCGCGCAGCAGCGGCAAGGTGGCATCCGCCAGTTGCAGCAGGCGCAAGCCAGCGCTGGTGAAGCGCACGGGCTTGGTCTTGCGCACAAACAGCGGCATGCCCATGCGTTCCTCCAGCTCCTTGAACTGGTGGGACAACGCCGATTGGGTCAGGTGCAGGCGTTCGGCGGCTTCCACCAGGCTGTCGGCTTCGCGCAAGGCGTGCAGGGTCTTGAGATGACGGATTTCGAGCACGGGCTCTCCATGAAGATAATTTGTGACAAGTTCCAATGGCGTGAGTTTGTCTCATGTTGCCAAATCTGTCGACCATGACCGCTGGGCGCTCTTCATCAAACTGTCACGTAACTGTGGCAGCGCGCTTGAACAAACTTCATCAGACTCGCGCTCTACTGGGGTTCTGCGTTTCGGTGTTTTTCATGCGCGTGTTGTTTTTACTGGCCGCCTTACTGTTCGGCCTGCCGTCTTTTGCGGCTTCTCGATGTGATGTCAATGTCCCGACTGAGCGGGTCGACCTGGACCAGGTGAGCCTGGCGTACCAGAGCATTGGTCGTGCCTCCGATCCGGCCTTGTTGCTGGTGATGGGTCTGGGCGGGCAGTTGATCCACTGGCCGGACGAAGTGGTAGTCGCCCTGTGCCAACAGGGTTTTCGGGTGATCCGCTACGACAACCGCGACGTTGGCCTGTCCACCTGGCGCCAGGCGCCCGCCAGCGCCAACCTGACCTTTGAAGTGCTGCGCTACAAACTGGGCCTGCCGGTGGCTGCGCCCTACACCTTGACTGACATGGCCGACGACGCGCTGGGGTTGATGGATGCGCTGCAGGTGCGCCAGTTCCATGTGCTGGGTGCGAGCATGGGCGGCATGATCGCCCAGCACTTGGCGGCCATGGCCCCGCAGCGCGTGGAAAGCCTGACCCTGATCATGACCAGCTCCGGTGCCGAAGGCCTGCCCGCGCCGAATGCCGCGCTGGTCCAACTGCTGTCACGGCGCAGCGCGCCCAACCGCGAAGTGGCCCTGGAGCAGCAAGCCGATTTGCTCGCGGCCCTGGGCAGCCCTGAGGTCAAGGATGATCGCCAGGCCTTGCTGCAGCAGGCGGCGCAGTCCTACGACCGGGCATTCAACCCCGAGGGTGTGAAGCGCCAGATCATGGCAATCCTTGCCGAACCGAGCCGGGTGCCATTGCTCAATCAATTGCGCGTGCCGACCCTGGTGGTCCACGGCACGGCCGACCCGTTGCTGCCGGTCATGCATGGCGTGCACCTGGCGGCGCATATCCAGGGCAGCCAGTTGCGGCTGATCCCGGGCTTGGCTCATCGTTTCCAGGAGGCATTCAAGGCGCCGTTGCTGGCGGCGGTGTTGCCCTACCTGCAAGCCCACCGCGAAGAGGCGGCGCATTGGGCGCAGGTTGATCGCGCGCTGCCGGCCAAGGTTTTATGAGCAGCGCCTAGGGGTGTATGGTGCGACATTTATGGCGTGTAATGCCTGCGAGGTTGCCTGAATGAGTACTTCCCTGAAAATCGATTTTGTCAGCGACGTGTCCTGCCCCTGGTGCATCATCGGCCTGCGCGGCCTGACCGAAGCCCTGGACCAACTGGGCGCCGAAGTGCAGGCCGAGATCCACTTCCAGCCCTTCGAACTGAACCCGAACATGCCCGCCGAAGGGCAGAACATCGTTGAGCACATCACCGAGAAATACGGCTCCACCGCCGAAGAATCCCAGGCCACCCGTGCCCGCATCCGCGACATGGGCGCCGCGCTGGGCTTTGCGTTTCGTACCGATGGCCAGAGCCGTATCTACAACACCTTCGACGCCCATCGCCTGCTGCACTGGGCCGGGCTCGAGGGCTTGCAGTACAACCTCAAGGAAGCGCTGTTCAAGGCCTATTTCAGCGATGGCCAGGACCCTTCCGACCACGCTACCTTGGCGATCATTGCCGAAAGCGTCGGGCTGGACCTCAAGCGCGCAGCCGAGATCTTGGCCTCGGACGAGTACGCCGCACAAGTGCGCGAGCAGGAACAACTGTGGGTCTCCCGTGGCGTGACCTCGGTGCCGACCATTGTGTTCAACGACCAGTACGCGGTCAGCGGCGGGCAGCCGGCTGAGGCGTTTGTCGGGGCGATCCGCCAGATCATCCAGGAGTCCAAGGCCTAAAGTCGAGCGCAAAGCAAAATGTGGGAGCGGGCTTGCTCGCGAAAGCGGTATATCAGCTAAGTATCTCTTAACTGACCCACCGCTTTCGCGAGCAAGCCCGCTCCCACATTGGATCATTGTTGTCCCCCCCTGGCCCATCCCTTGCATTACCCCCTTAAAGCCCAGCCGGCGTGCGGTTGGGCGCTGCCAAGGGGTGAAACATTACCTTGAATATCCTCGATCTCGACCACAGCCTCACAGCCCAGGCACCCATTGCCCGGCGTCTGGCCAGCGGTCACGCCACGCGCCTGGACCTGCTCGACCTGGGCCCGAAACTGCGCCTGTGGTCCACCGAAAAAACCTGGAAGCGCTTTGCCCAGCGCCTGGCCCAACGGCCCCGGCCGACCATGGCGCGACCCGAAATCTTCTTTGTCGGTTCTGGCGACTATCACCACCTGACCCCGGCTTTTCTCGCCGAGGTGCAGGAGCCCATCAGCCTGATCCACTTCGACAACCACCCCGACTGGGTGCGCCTGGCGCCGCGCCGGCACTGCGGTTCGTGGGTCAACCAGGCACTGAAGATGCCGGCGATCAAACGTATTGTCACCCTCGGCCCGTGCAGCGATGACCTGCATAACCCGCAACTGCGCGGCGGCAACCTGGGCGCCCTCAAGCGCGGGCACTTGCAGTTGTTTCCCTGGCAGCACGCGCCGTCGAAAGTCTGGGGGCGGGTAGGGGATGGCGCCGGCCACGCACAACAGGAAAACCACCTGCACTGGCGCAACCTGGCTGAGCTCGACTGGGGCGCATTCCTTGAGCAAATGATCGCCAGCCTGCCCACCGAGGCCGTGTGGATCACCCTGGACAAAGACGTACTGGCCAGCGAAGACGCCGCCACCAACTGGGACCAGGGCGGCATGCGCCTGACGCATCTGCTGCAAGCCCTGCGGGCGTTGGCGGCGAGCAAGCGGATCATCGGTATCGATGTGTGCGGCGAGTTTGCCCAGCCTGCATTCAGCAACGCGTTCAAACGCTGGGAAGCCAAGTCTGACCAACCGCCGGCCGAGCGCTGGAGCGCGGACGATTTGCTGCGCAACGCGGCGACCAACGAGGCGTTGATCAACCTGTTCGAGGAGCTGTTTCCGTGACCCTGACCGTGGTGGTGTTATTGGTCTTTTCCATCGTGCTCGATGTGATTGGCCAGTTGTGTTTCAAGCTGGGCGTGGACCGCTTGCCCGAAATCAATGGCGGTTTTCGCCTGGGTGCATTTTGGGGCCAGGTGCTCAATGCACCGTTGCTGTGGGCGGGCATCGGCGCCTATGTGATTGAATTTTTCGTGTGGCTGGAGGCCTTGTCCCGTGCGCCGCTGAGCCTGTTGTTTCCGCTGGCGGCGCTGGCGTATTGCCTGGTGGTGCTGGTGGGCAAAGTCGTACTGGGGGAAACCGTCAGCCGCCGTCGCTGGCTGGGTACCCTGGTGATTACGGCCGGCGTGATGCTGGTTGCTGTTGCGGGGACTCAAGCATGAATTCGGAAAATATCGCTATCCGTCCGGTTGGCTGGCTGCACGGTCGCCTGGGGACGCTGGTGTTGTGGGCGTTGTTGATCTTGACCGAAAGCGGCGGCCAGTTGTTTACCAAGGTGGCCGGCGATCAGCTGGGGCAGATGGATTTCAACTGGCAATGGTTGGCGGCGGTAGCGGTCAACCCGGGGATCCTGGCGGCCATTGCCTGTTATATCGGCGCATTTTTTGTGTGGATGCTGATCCTGCGGCGCAGCAGCCTGTCCCTGGCTTTCCCCCTGAGTTCGCTGGTGTTTGTGGTGGTGTTGCTCGGCTCATGGCTGGGCCTGGGCGAGCACATCAGCTTCCTGCACTGGGTGGGCGTGGTGGTGATCATTGGCGGGATCGCGCTGCTGGCCGAGGGCGAAGAAAACTGAGCGCAGGCTGGAGTGCTGGATAAATGTGGGAGCGGGTTTGTGTGGGAGCTGGCTTTTGTGGGAGCTGGCTTGCCTGCGATGCAAGCGCCTCGGTGCATCAGTTAAACCGCGGTGATGCTATCGCAGGCAAGCCAACTGCCACACAAGCCAACTGCCACACAAGCCAACTGCCACACAAGCCAGCTCCCACAACAGCCAGCTTGCACATTTTGATGGGGCTTGGGCTTTGGACAATCAATCGAAGGTGTAGCTGATCGCCGTCTGCACCTGCCCCTGGTTCACCTCGCCGGTCTGGCGCACGATGCTGCTGTCGGCCGCCGAACCTGTCAGGTGGACCCAACTGGCACTGGCCAGCAGCGACCACTTGGGCGCCAGCGGGATCTGCAGGCTCTGGGTCAATGTCAGGTTCTGGAACCCGCCGCTGGCGTTGTACGGGCGAATTCCCGAGGCTTGCGCCTCATGCTCATCGACCCCGAAAAACGTCTGGGTCTGGTTATCGTCGGCAAAGTGCGCCACCAGCCCCGTACTGCCAATGACCCCGCCGCCCAGTGGGTAACCCAGTTCGCCGCCGAGCTTGCCCAATATCCCGCTCTGGTCATGAGCGCCGCCAACACTGCGCCCCAGCTGCGCATAGACCCGCCAGAAGTCGGCCGGTGCGTACTGGATAAACCCACCGACCTCAGCCATGTCCGACACGTCTCGCAGGCCCTGTAGCGGCCCGTTGGCCGTGCGTCCCGGCAGGTAGTTGAGGTACGGCCCGGCACTCAAGCCATTGCTGTTGAGCACGCTCCAGGTCAGGCCATCATCGGTATCGAGGCTGACATCTCCCCAATCCAGGTCGAAGTACGGCACCGGTACCGTCTGATAGCGGCTGGCGCTGGGTTCCCGTGGCTGATAGCTCAGGCCCAGGCCCACCTCGCCGCTGATGCCGGCCGCCGCTGCCGAGTCCATCCATAGCCCCAGGACGCCGGCGCACACCAGCGAAGTCACCCTGAACATATTGCTTGCTCCTCTTGCAAAACATGCGCGCATGAACGCGCAGGCGCGGGGGCTTGTGCAAGCACTCATGTTGTTTGTAGCGACCTACAAAATTTGTAGCTTGGCCGCGTCCTTTATCACCCGCGCATGCCCGCGAACCCCAGCCCTGCTGGGTTTTGCCCACTTGGCACAGTCCCTGCTCTATCCCTGTCAACGGCGCATCAGCGCGCTAGCATCCAAGGTAAACGCAGATGAATGACTGGCATATCGTGTGTGACTTCGATGGGACCATCACACCCACCGATGTCATCGACAACGTTCTCCAACGCTTCGCAGGCAGAGAATGGGAAACCATCGAGCAGCAATGGCTGGACGGCCATATCGGTTCGCGCGAATGCCTGAGCCGCCAACTGGCGCTGATCAAGGCGACGCCGGCCGAGCTGCTGGCGTACTTCGACACGGTCGAGATCGATCCGGATTTCCCGGACTTCGTCGACCATGTCCTTGGCCTCGGTGCCTCCCTTGAGGTGGTCAGTGACGGCATCGAGCAGGGCATCGCGCGGATCCTCTCGCGCAACTACGTGACCTTGCTGCCGATCATCGCCAACCGCCTGCGCCAGGTCGACCAGAACAGCTGGCGCATCGACTTCCCCCATGCCAGCGACGCCTGCCGCGCGGCCTCGGGCAACTGCAAATGCAAGTCCACCCCGCGCAACAAGCGGGTGTTGGTGATCGGCGACGGCAAGTCCGATATGTGCGTATCGACTACCGCCGATTTCGTCTTCGCCAAAGGCAGCCTGGCGCAGTACTGCCAGGCCCACGCCATCCCCCATCTGCGCTTCGACAGCTTTGCCGAACTGCCTGCATTACTGGCCCGACTGCCCCAGGGCATGGCCGCCAACGCCACTCACTTTACTTCTGACACTCAGGAACTCTTTCATCATGTCTGATATCCGTATCGCTACCGCCGAAGACCAGGTTCTGCTGGATAAAGAAGCCAAATACTGCTCCTACGGCGACACCGTCCACTACATCGACCCACCGCGTATCTTCAGCCGCTGCGAAGGCTCCTACGTCTGGGACACCGAAGACCAGGCCTACCTCGACCTGCAAATGTGGTACTCGGCGGTCAACTTCGGCTACGCCAACCCGCGCCTGAACAATGCGCTGAAACAGCAGATCGACACCCTGCCGCAAATCGCCAGCCAGTACCTGCACAAGGGCAAGATCGAGCTGTCGGAAATGATCGCGGTGGATGCCAAGAAAAAATTCGGCCTCGATGGACGCGTGCATTTCAACGTCGGCGGTTCGCAGTCCATCGAGGACTCCCTGAAGGTGGTGCGTAACGCCTGCAACGGCAAGAGCCTGATGTTCGCCTTTGAAGGCGGCTACCACGGGCGTACCCTCGGCGCGTCGTCCATCACCTCCAGCTACCGCTACCGTCGCCGCTACGGCCACTTTGGCGAGCGCGCCAACTTCATCCCGTTCCCGTACCACTTCCGTGGGCCAAAGGGCATGACCAAGGAAGAATACGGTAGCCACTGCGTGCAGCAATTCGCGCGCCTGTTCGAGACCGAATACAACGGTGTCTGGGACCCGAAAGTCGGCCAGAGCGAATACGCCGCGTTTTACGTCGAGCCGATCCAGGGCACCGGCGGCTACGTGATCCCGCCGATGAACTTCTACAGCGAGCTCAAGCAAGTGCTCGACCAGCACGGCATCCTGATGGTGGTCGACGAAATCCAGATGGGCTTCTGGCGCACTGGCAAGTTGTGGTCGATCGAGCACTTCGATGTGCAACCGGACGTGATCGTGTTCGGTAAAGCCCTGACCAACGGCCTCAACCCATTGGGCGGCATCTGGGCCAAGGAAGAACTGATCAACCCGAAACTGTTCCCGCCGGGTTCCACCCACTCCACCTTCGCCTCCAACCCGCTGGGCACGGCGGTGGGCCTGGAAATGTTCAAGATGACCAGCGAAGTCGACTACGGCGCGATGGTCATGGCCAAGGGCAAATACTTCCTTGAAGGCCTGCAGGACCTGCAAAAGCGCTTCCCGATCATCGGCGATGTGGATGGCCTGGGCCTGGCCCTGCGCTGCGAAATCTGCGGCCCCGATGGTTTCACCCCGGACAAGGCGACCCTGGACTACATGGTTGAGGAAGGCATGAAAGGCGACATGCTGGTAGACGGCCAGAAACTCGGGCTGATCCTCGATGTGGGCGGTTACTACAAGAACGTGATCACCCTGGCGCCGTCCCTGGAAATCAGCTACCCGGAAATCGACCTGGGCTTGAAGCTGCTGGAGCAACTGCTGACCCGAGCGATGAAGCGGTGAGTCTGGCCGATATCGATCTCGGCGAAGGCAACGCCGGCTTCGTTCTCGGCAACGGTCCGGTCGGGGTCCTGTTGATCCACGGCCTGACCGGCACCCCGACCGAATTGCGTCGGGTTGCCCAGGGCCTGGTCAAGGCGGGTAATTGCACGGTGTACGTGCCAACCCTGGCCGGGCACTGCGGGGGCAACGAGGACCTGCAGGCCACCGGCTGGCGCGACTGGTACGAGGGCGTGCGCAAGACCTTTGTCGGGGTGCAGCAGCGTCATTCACAGGTGTTCGTCGGTGGCTTGTCCATGGGCGCGGTGATGTCGATGTACCTGGCTTCGGAATTTCCGGGCCAGGTCGCGGGGTTGCTGATGTATTCCACGACCCTCAAGTACGACGGTTGGAGCATCAACAAAATGGCGTTCATCACGCCGTTGCTGATCCGCATTCCCTTCGGCGTGCGCCTGTTCCGCTTTACCGAGAAGCCGCCCTACGGCATCAAGAACGAACGCTTGCGGGCGATCGTCGAGCGGCAGATGAAAGAGGGCGAGAGCAGTGAGGCCGGGCTGTTGACCATGGAAGGCGTCACCGTGCGTGAGTTGCACTGGATGAATGCCGTGGTGAAGAAACGCATGCCGTCGATCAAGACCCCGGCGCTGGTCCTGCACTCCATCGAGGACGACATCACCAGCCGCTGGAACGCCGACTACGTGGAACGCCACCTCGGCGGCCCGGTGACCAAGATCCTGTTGGACAACTGTTACCACATGATCACCGTCGACCTGCAATACCGGCGGGTGATCGAGTTGAGTGCCGACTTCATTGAGCAGCACACCACCCCTGTGGACGAATATCACCGGGCCTGACACCGCCCCCTGTAGGAGCGGGCTTGCCCGCGATGGTCGCCAACGATGACAGGTAGCGCCTGGTTCAACGCGGCGGCCTCGAGTTTTTCGCTGGCAAGCCAGCGCCTACAAGGTTCTCCCTGTAGGCGCCGGGTTGTCCGCTTGCCACAGTATTGACAGGGATCAGATGTGATAACCGCGCAAACCTTCCCGAGTATCCAAGCCATCGACCGCAGTGCCTGGAACGACTGCTTTCCCCAGGCCCTGGAGGATTGGGACTACTACGTCGCCGTGGAAAACGCCGCTATCGACGACTTCCAATGGCGCTACCTGGCCCTTTATGAGGAGGGGCGGCTGCTGGCGGTGGCCCCGGCGTTCATCACCCATTACCGCCTCGACACCACCGTCTCGGGTATTGGCAAGCGCTTAACCCAACGCCTGGAACGCTGGTGGCCGGGCGCATTGTGCCTGGGCCTGTACGCCATCGGTTCGCCGGTGGCCGAGCAATGCCATGCCGGTGTCGCCAGCCATGTGCCGGCGGCGCGCCGTGGTGCCTTGTTGCAACAACTGCTGGCCGCCGCACGGCGGGATGCCGATGCATTCGGCATCGGTTTGCTGGCGGTCAAGGATGCTCCGACCCAGGATCAGGACTGGGCCGACAGCTGCAAGGCCGCCGGCCTGCACAGCATGCCGAGCCTGCCGACCGGGCTGCTGCCGCTGCCCTACGGTTCGGTGGATGCCTACCTGGGCTCCCTGGGCAAATCCACGCGCAAGGACTTGCGGCGCAAGCTACGCGCGCCGGGGCCACAGGTGGAGTGGCGGGACAATGTCGATGACGTATTGCCAGATATCATGCGTCTCTACGAAGCGACCCTGGCCCGCGCCGACCTGCAATTCGAACGCCTGCCCGCCGGTTATTTCAGCCAGGTGCTCGCCCAGCTTGAACAACGGGCGCGCTGTGTACTTTACTGGGTGGATGGGCAGTTGGTGGCGTTCAACCTGGTGCTGCTCGACCAGCATCGGCTGATCGACAAGTTCTTTGCCCATGACCTGGCCCACAGCCGCGAACATAACCTGTACTTTCGCAGTTGGCTGACCAACGTCGACTACTGCATCGAGCACAATATTGCGTTGTATGAGTGCGGGCAGGCGGGGTATGCCAGTAAGCTACGCCTGGGCTGCGGGTTCGCCGGCAATACCCTGTTTTTCCAGCACCGCAACCGCTTGCTCGACACCCTGCTCAAAGTGCTAAAAGTGTTTATTCGCCCGGACCGATCCGACCCTGCCATGGCTGCTGCAATAAGCGAAACCCGATGATTGCCAAAACCCGCCAGAAAGCCCGCCCGTTTGCCATTTCCCGCTGGAGCCTGCAGCGCAAGCTGGTGTTGGCGTTCTGGTTGGTGACGGTGATCCCGACGATGATCGCCGCGGAGCTGGCGGCCACCACCCTGTCGCAGATTTTCGACAGTAACGTGCGCATCTGGCTGCAAGAGTCGACCCGGATCGTCAAGGACGAAGTCAGCGACATCCTGCACGACAACGCCCGCGTGGCGCAGATCTTCCTGCGTTATGTGCGTCCGCCCTCCACCCATGAAGCGATGCGGCATGACCGTTTGATCGCGGACATTGCCAGCGCCACTGATATTGACGTGGTAACGCTGATTCGCAGCAGCGACGGCAAAGTGATGTTCAGCACCGTGGGCGATGATGTGGTGAAACAAATCAGCCTCGCCCCCAATGCCGTATTGCAAACCGTGCAGGTTGGCGGCGTGGCCACCGGGGCGGTGATTTCCTCGTTCGAAACCACTCAGGACGGTGTCGATTACGAACTGTTGGTGGGCACGTACCTGGACAGCAGCTTCCTGACCAGTGTCGCCGAGGTCCACTCCCTGGACTTGCGCCTGTACCTGGCCAACACCGACGGCTTCTCGGAGATCTTCTCGACCCAGCGTTTTGAAGATCACCCGACCCGCGTGCCGAAATCCGTGGAAACCCTGCTGCGCAGCACCAAGCAGCCTAGCGAGCAATTCACCAGCAACTACAGTGGCCTGTACTGGCCGATCTTCAATGACACCGGCGAGTTGCAGGGTGTGATCTTCAGCGGCCTGCTGCGCCACACCAGCCTGGTGGGGCTGGTGAACCAGAGCAATCTGTTCGTGCTGATCTTCCTGCTCAGTTCCGCCTTGTCCCTGGGCGCCGGTGTGTTGGTTTCCAGGCACCTGACGCGGCCGCTGCGTGAGTTGTCCCAGGGCGTGAGTGCGGTGATCAGCGGCAATTACCAGCACCGCGTGGCCGTCACCGGCGGCGACGAGTTGGCGCAACTGAGCAGCACCTTCAACCACATGACCGAGCGCCTGGGCGAATTGCATCACCTCGAGGCCCAACTGCGTCGGCGCGACCGCCTGCATGCCCTGGGCGAAGTGGCGATGGGCCTGGCCCACGAAATTCGCAACCCATTGGGCATCATCAAGACCGCGACCCAACTGCTGCACCGCCGCACGGACCTGCCGGAGACCGACAAGCGCCACCTGGAATATGTGGTCAGCGAAGTCAGCCGGATCAATGACCTGATCACCGACTTTCTCGATTTCGCCAAACCCAGCGAGCCCCTGCGCAGCCAGCAGCTGGCGCGGCCACTGGTGGAAGACATCCTGGGGTTCTGCGCGCCGGAGCTGGCGAGCCACGCCATCGACGCCCATCTCGACGACCAGGCGCCTGGCGCGACCCTCTATGTGGACGCCAAGCAATTCAAGCAGGCGTGCCTGAACCTGATTCTCAACGCCATCGATGCCATGCCCCAGGGCGGGCGCCTGACGTTAAGCATCAGCCGCGCGGACCAGTCCACAGTGATCAGCGTCAGCGACAGCGGGCAGGGCATCCCGGCAGAGATGATCGAGCGGATCTTTACCCCCTTCGTCACCACCAAGGCCTCGGGCACTGGCCTTGGCCTGGCGAAAGTCTATTCGATCATGGAAAGTCACGATGGCCGCATCGAATGCACCAGCGAGAAGGATGCCGGCGCAACCTTCAGCCTGTACATTCCGGCCAGCGGTGAAGATGACGGCGACGACGAGGACAGTCATGACGCATAACATATTGGTGGTCGACGACGAGCCCAAACTCTGCGATTTGCTGGCCTCGGCCCTGAGCCAGAACGATATCCAGGTGTTTATCGCCGGCAATGGCCTGCATGCCCTCAAGGTGCTGGAGCAGGAAGATATCGACCTGGTGATCAGCGATTGGCGTATGCCCGGCATGGACGGCCCGCAGTTGCTGGCCGAGATCAAGGTACGCTACCCACAGTTGCCGGTGATCGTGATGACGGCCTACAGCACTGTGAAAAATGCCGTGCAGTCGATGCGCAACGGCGCCTACGACTACATTGCCAAGCCCTTCGATATCGACGAGCTGGACATCACCGTGGCCAAGGCCTTGCAGTTTCGCGACATCATGCGCGACAACGCGCGGCTGCGCGCCGAGCTCGACGAGCATGCGCAGTTCGACAGCCTGGTGGGCGACAGCCCGGCGTTCCGCCGTGTGCTGCAAGCGGTGGATTCGGTGCGCGAAAGCAACGCCACCATCCTGTTGACCGGCGAAAGCGGCACCGGCAAGGAAATGGTCGCCCGCGCCATTCACAAGCATGGCAACCGCGCCGATAAACCCTTCGTCGCGGTCAATTGCGCTGCGATCCCCGAAGGCTTGCTGGAAAGCGAAATGTTCGGCCATCGCAAGGGCGCCTTTACCGGCGCTGTGGCCGATCGGGTAGGGCGTTTCATGCAGGCCGACAAGGGCACGCTGTTTCTCGACGAGGTGGGCGATATGCCCCTGGCGTTGCAGGCCAAGATCCTGCGCGCCTTGCAGGAGCGGGTGATCGAGCCGGTGGGCGACCCCCGCGAGCGCAAGGTGGATGTGCGGGTGATCGCCGCCACCAACAAGAACCTGCTGGAAGCCGTGGCGAACAAGGAGTTTCGCGAGGACCTCTACTACCGTCTCAACGTGTTCCCAATCCCGCTGCCCGCCCTGCGCGAACGTGTCGAAGACATCGCCCCGCTGGCCCGCCACTTTGCCCGCAGCCTGAGCGCCAATGCCGGTAAACGCATCACCGGCTTCAGCGCAGACGCCTTGCAGGCCATGGCGGCCTACAGCTGGCCGGGCAATATCCGCGAGCTGCAAAACTGCGTGGAGCGCGCGACCATCGTCGCGGCGAGCCCGGTGATTGAAGATATCGACTTGCCGGCCTATCTGTTCGCGTCCCAGCCGACGGCGGGTGACGTGACGACGATTCTCAGCGAAGGCCCGGGCGTGCCTCGGGACCTGGATGCCGCGCTGGCAGAAGTAGAGAAGGCGTACATCCTGGCGGCGTTGCAGGAGAGCAATGGCGTGCAGGCGGCTGCGGCGTCAAGGATCGGGATTTCCGAGCGCAGCTTCTGGTACCGCTTGAAAAAGCTCGGGATCCAGATCGACAAGATCGTGCGCTGAGCCCTGGGAGTTACACAGATCAAATGTGGGAGCTGTCGAGCCCCGGCGAGGCTGCGATGCAGGCAACTCGGTTTTACAGGTGTATCGAGTTGATCCTATCGCAGCCTCGCCGGGGCTCGACAGCTCCCACAGGGGATCAGCGCAGGCTCAGGCGTGGATGCGTACCCACACGCTGACCAGTACCGTCGCGGCCATCAGCCAGGCTACTGCGGCGACTGCCAGCGAGGCCTCCAGGCGCATGCGGTCGACCATCACATACAAGGTCGCCAAGTACACAAAGTACGGAATGATCGACCACATGCCGAACACAATCGTGGTTTTCAAGTCGTCCACCGAGCGGCCCTTGCCGACGATGTAGTGGGCGATCAGGGCAAAGGTCGGAAACAGCGGCACCAGGCCGGCGATGTAGTAGTTCCTGGTCTTGGCCAGCACTGCCAGGAGTAATACCACCGCCGCACCGAGGGCGGCCTTGAAAACTAAATCCACGCAGTACTCCTTAGTGGTTCAGGCCGTATTTCTTGACCTTGTCGAACAGGGTGGTCTTGGCCATGCCCAGCTCCAGGCTGGCCTGGGTCAGGTTGCCGCCGCTGCGCTGCAGGGCGTCGCTGAGCAGGTTGCGCTCAAAGGCTTCCACCGCCTCGGTAAAGGCCAGGCCATGGTTGTCGGGGCTGTTACCGCTCTTCTTGAAGGCCGGCAGGCCCAGGGCAAAGCGTTCGGCGACGTTGCGCAGTTCACGCACGTTGCCGGGCCAGTCGTGGCTCATCAGGCTGGACAGGGTCTGGTTGTCCAGCTCCGGGGCGATGCGGTCGAAGCGCAGGGATGACTGCTGCAGGAAGTGTTCGAACAGTTGCAGGATATCTTCGCGACGCTCGCGCAGGGGCGGCAGTTCCAGGGTCACTACGTTCAGGCGGTAGTACAAGTCGCTGCGGAACTGGTTGGCGCGGCTCAATTCGTCAAGGTCTGACTTGGTCGCGGCGATCACCCGGCAATCCACCGCCACGCTCTGGTTCGAGCCCAGGCGTTCCAGGGTGCGCTCCTGCAAGACCCGCAGCAGTTTGATCTGCAGGTTCATCGGCATGCTTTCCACTTCGTCGAGGAACAGCGTGCCTTCGTGAGCATGTTCGATCTTGCCGATCCGCCGCTTGCCCGCGCCGGTGAAGGCGTTGGCTTCGTGACCGAAAATCTCGCTTTCAAACAGGTTTTCCGGCAGGCCGCCGCAGTTCAGGGCCACGAACTGGTGGGCGTGGCGGCGGCTGAAGTCGTGCAGGCAGCGGGCGACCAGTTCCTTGCCGGTGCCGGTCTCGCCTTCGATCAGCACGTTGGCTGAGGTGTCGGCGACATTGGCGATCAATTCCCGCAGGTTCTGCATTGCCGGCGAGCGCCCGATGATCCGGCCTTCCAGGGAGTCGCGCTCGGCCAGCTGCCGGCGCAACGCCCAGACTTCCCGGGCCAGGCCGCGCTGTTCGAGGGCGCGGCGCACCACGTCCACCAGGCGTTCCGGGGAAAAAGGTTTTTCCATGAAGTCATAGGCGCCGTTGCGCATCGCGCCCACGGCCATGGAGATGTCGCCGTGGCCGGTGATCAGCACCACCGGCAGGCTTTTATCCAGGGCCTTGAGGCGGGTCAACAGCTCCAGGCCGTCGATGCCGGGCAGGCGGATATCGCTGATCACAATGCCGGCGAAGTTCTCGCCGACGCGCTTGAGGGCCTCTTCGGCACTGGCCACGCCGACGCTGGGAATATCTTCCAGGGCCAGGGCTTGCTGGCAGCCGAGCAACACATGGGGATCGTCTTCGACGATCAGCACGGTCAGTTCGGTATTGGGTTGGCTGTTCATATCGATTCGCCGGGTTGATGGCCTGCCAGGGGCAGGCTCAGGACAAAGGCCGTACCACCATCGGCCGGGTGCTCGACGGCCAGGTTGCCGCCGGTGGCCGCCGCGAGGCTGGCCGACAGGGTCAGGCCCAGGCCTAAACCTTGCTCGCCGGGTTTGGTGGTGAAAAAGGGTTCGAACAGGTGCTTGCGGGTCTCTGGGTCGATGCCATGCCCGTTGTCCCGCACCCGCAGGCGGTATTTGCCTTCATGGATATCACTTTCCAGCCACAGCTCGGGGGCGGGTTGGGCGTGCATCGCGTCCAGGGCGTTGCCGATCAGGTTGACCAGGATCTGCTCCAGGCGCGTCTGGTCGATTTGCAACATGGCCTGGCTGAAACCGCGGTGTACGGTCAGCGGCAGGTTGTCGAGGCGGCTGCCCAGGACCTGGAACGCCGCGTCCACGGCCTTGGCCAGGCTGGCTTCACCCTGGTCGTCACCACGCCGGGCAAACGAGCGCAGGCTGGCGGTGATGCGGCCCATGCGGTCGATCAATTCATTGATGGTCTTGAGGTTGGTGCTGGCGGTATCCAGGGCACCGCGCTCCAGGAAGCGCACGGTGTTGCCGGACAAGGTGCGCAAGGCTGCCAGGGGCTGGTTCAGTTCATGGGCGATGCTGGTCGACATCTGGCCGATGGCCGCCAGTTTTCCGGCCTGGACCAATTCGTCCTGGGCCCGGCGCAGGGTTTCTTCGGCCTGGCGTCGCTCGCGGATCTGCGCCTTGAGCCGTTCGTTGCTGGCGCGCAGGTCGGTGGTACGCTCGGCAATCCGCCGCTCCAGTTGGTTGTTGGCTTCCTGCAGGGCCTCGCGGGCGGCCAGGCGTGTGGCGATCACCTTGCGCCGCTCATTCCAGGCAATCAGCAGGAACGCCACCAGGGCAAAGGCCACCGCCACGAGGATGCCCTGGTTGATCGCGGCCTGGCGCAGGTCGTTGAGCGGGGTGAGCAGGGTGAAATTCCACGGCGTGTCGTTCAGTGGCCGGGTCTGGGCCAGGTAGGTGACTTCCTGGTCGTCGGCCACCACTTCACTGTTGGCGGGGAAGGTCAGCTTCTCGGTGCCGGCGTCGAGGTGCTCGCGGGCCAGGGGTTGCAGTTCGTTGAGGGTCGCCCAGTAATACTGCAGGCTGCGGGCCAGGCGCTCCTTGGTCTCGTCGCTCAGCGGGCGCACGGCCTTGAGCCGGCGCGCCGGGTCGCTGGAGAGGATGATGATGCCGTTCTCATCGCTGACGAAGGCTTCCAGGCGCGCGCGCTGCCAGCGTTCTTCCAACGCTTCGAGACGCACCTTGACCACCGCGACGCCAATGATCTTGCCGCGTTCTTCCAGGCCATGGGCCAGGTAGTAGCCGGGTTCGCCATTGGTGCTGCCGATGCCATAGAAACGGCCGGGCTGGCCACGCACGGCATTCTGGAAATAGGCGCGGAACGACAGGTCTTCACCCAGGTAACTGTCGATATCGCGCCAGTTACTGGTGGCCATCACGCGGCCGGTGGTGTCCATCACATAAATCGCCCGGCTGCGGCTGCGCCGGTTCAGGCCTTCGAGGTATTCATTGACGGTTTGCCGGTGTTCCGGGCTTGGCTCGGCCAGCAGCTTGGAGACACTGGACTCCAGCTCCAGCAGGCTGGGCAGGTAGGTGTATTTGCTGATCTCACTTTCGACCGTGCGCGCATGCAGCTCCAACTGGCGCTCACCGTTCTCGCCCAGGGTCCGGATGCCGTAGTACTCGCTGGTCCAGAAGCCGATAAAACCCAGGCCGATCATCAACAGGATGATCAGAGGCGGCAGGAACAATTGGCGGATCAGACGGGGCTTCACGGCAAGTGATGGCGGTGCGGCGCGATAGAGGGTGGGGTCGCATTTCATCACAGATGCCTTGGGTCAACCAGCGCTTGCCTGGACCGGTGTGGGAGCGGGCTTGCCCGCGATGACGGTAGGTCAGCCACAGATAGGTTGACTGATACACCGTAATCGCGGGCAAGCCCGCTCCCACAGGGCCCGGGTTCTACAGTGGACGCTGTGTCGTGCTTAGTGCTGCAGGATTTTCTCGAGGAAGTGCTGCGCACGTTCGGAGCGGGCGCTGATATCGCCGAAGAACTCTTCTTTAGGGCAGTCCTCGATGATCTTGCCGGCGTCCATGAAGATCACACGGTCGGCCACTTTACGGGCGAAGCCCATTTCGTGGGTCACGCACATCATGGTCATGCCTTCCTGGGCCAGTTGCACCATCACGTCCAGTACTTCGTTGACCATCTCCGGGTCCAGAGCCGAAGTCGGTTCGTCGAACAACATGACGATCGGGTCCATGGCCAGTGCACGGGCAATCGCCACGCGCTGCTGCTGGCCGCCGGACAGTTGGCCCGGGTGCTTGTCCTTGTGCGCCGACAGACCCACGCGCTCCAGCAATTGCAGGCCTTTCTTGGTGGCTTCTTCCTTGCTGCGGCCCAGCACCTTGATCTGCGCGACCGTCAGGTTTTCGGTGATGGTCATGTGCGGGAACAGTTCGAAGTGCTGGAACACCATGCCCACGCGCGAGCGCAGTTTCGGCAGGTTGGTCTTCGGGTCGGCAATCGAGGTGCCGTCGACCACGACGTCACCTTTCTGGAACGGTTCCAGGGCGTTGACGCACTTGATCAGGGTGGATTTGCCCGAGCCGGACGGCCCGCACACCACGATCACTTCGCCTTTTTTGACATCAGTGCTGCAATCGGTCAGCACCTGGAAGTCGCCATACCACTTGTTGATGTTCTTGATAGAGATCATACGGCAAACCTTTTTTGCAGACGCTTGACCAGCAGCGAGGCGGCAAAGCTGATGATGAAGTAGACGACACCGGCAAAGATCAGGAACTCATTGGAGCGGCCGATAATGTCGCCGTTGGAGCGAGCGGAGTTGAGGAAGTCCACCAGGCCCACGGTGTAGACCAGCGAGGTGTCCTGGAACAGGATGATGCTCTGCTGCAACAGCAGCGGGGTCATCTTGCGGAACGCCTGGGGCAGGATGATCAGGCGCATGGTCTGGCCGTAGGTCATGCCCATCGCTTGTGCTGCAGCCATCTGGCCCTTGGGGATCGACTGCACGCCGGCCCGCACGATTTCGCAGAAGTACGCGGCCTCGAACATCATGAATGCCACGACGCAGGAGGTGAACGCGCCGATTGGCGTGTCTTCGCCGGTGATCCAGCGCAACACGAACGGCACCGCCAGGTAGAACCAGGTGATCACCAGCAGCAGCGGGATCGAGCGGAAGTAGTTCACGTAGGCGCCGGCCACGCGGGACAGCAGCTTGCTGGAGGACAGGCGCATCAACGCCAGGATGGTCCCGAGGACGATGCCGCCGACCACGCCCATGACCATCAGCTTCAAGGTCATGACCATGCCGTTCCACAGGCCAGGGAAGGCCGGGATAATGCCGCTGAAATCGAATTCCATTATTTACCCCCCACGGAAATCAGGCCGGGCACTGCGACTTTCTTCTCTACCACGCGCATCAGCAACATCAGGCTCATGTTCAGGGTGAAGTAGATCAGCGTGGCCAGGGTGAAGGCTTCAAACAGGTTGGCCGAGAACTCGGCGGTCTGCTTGGTTTGCGCCAGCAACTCCATCAGGCCGATCAAGGACGCCACGGAGGAGTTCTTGAAGACGTTGAGGAATTCCGAGGTGAGCGGCGGAATGATGATCCGGTAGGCCTGGGGCAACAGCACGTTCCAGTAGATCTGCGACAGGCTGAAACCCATGGCGCGCGCGGCGGCTTCCTGACCGTGGGGCAGGGCCTGGATACCGGTACGCACTTGTTCACATACGCGGGCGGCGGTGAACAGGCCCAGGCACACGACAACGCTCAGGTAGGCCGAGGTGGTCGGGTTCAAGTCTTGTTTGTACCAGTCCTGCAGGTTCTGCGGCAGCAGGTCGGGTACCAGGAAGTACCAGATGAACAGCTGTACCAGCAGTGGCACGTTACGAAAGAGTTCCACGTAGCAGGTGGCGATGCCGGCCACGAGCCGATTAGGCATCGTGCGCATTACGCCCAGTACCGAGCCCAGCAGCAAGGCAACGATCCAGGCCACGATGGCGATGGCGATGGTCCAGCCCAAACCGGAGATGAACCAGTCGAGATAGGTCTCGCTGCCCACGCCGGTGGACTTGAAGAATACGCCCCAGTCCCAGTTGTAATTCATTAGGGTCTCCCCCGAAATCGATCGATGTACAAGCACCCGCTTGGGGAAAATCCATTCCCGCCTGACGGTGAACGTCAGGCACACAAGATCGGCTCGGAAACCGCCAGGTCGAGTGTTCCAAATAATGCCAGCAGGTAGTAACAGACACCTGAGGGAGGGTTGGCTCCCTCAGGGGATAAGGTTAGTTCGGAATCAGGACTTTTTTTCAGCCGTTTTGTCGTCGGCCGCCTTATCGGTCGGGTTCGCGATCAGGGCCTTGAGTTCGTCGCTCATCGGGAACATCAGGTTCAGGCCTTTTGGTGGGATCGGCGAGCTGAACCACTTGGTGTAGATGTTGTTGATTTCGCCGGACTTGTAGGTAGCGACGATGGCGTCATCCACAGCCTTCTTGAACGGGGCATCGCCTTTGCGAACCATGCAGCCGTAGATTTCGAAGGATTGTGGCGTGCCGGTCACGGCCCAGTCGGTTGGCTTCTTGGCCTTGGCCATTTCACCGGCCAGCAGTGCGTCGTCCATCATGAAGGCAACGGCACGGCCGCTTTCCAGCATCTGGAAGGATTCACCGTGGTCCTTGGCGGAGATGACGTTCATGCCCATCTGCTTGTCAGCGTTCATGGACTTGAGGATGCGCTCGGAGGTGGTACCGGCGGTGGTTACGACGTTCTTGCCCTTGAGGTCAGCGAAATCCTTGTAGGTCGAGTCCTTTTTGGACAGCAGACGGGTACCAATTTCGAAGATGCCAACGGAGAAGTCGACTTGTTGCTGACGCTCGACGTTGTTGGTGGTGGAACCACACTCAACGTCTACGGTGCCGTTCTGCACCAGCGGGATGCGGGTTTGGGAGGTGACCAGGTTGTATTTGACCTTCAGCTCGCCTTCCTTCATGCCGAGGTCTTTCTCGACAGCTTTCACGATGGCCAGTTGAATGTCGTGGGAGTAGCCCACTGGCTTGCCAGAGCCGTCCGCGATGTAGGAGAACGGGATGGAGGCGTCGCGGTGGCCCAGTGTGATGGTGCCCGACTCTTTGATTTTCTTCAGCGTGCCGGTCAGTTCGGCGGCGAAGACTGGAGTGCTAATCAGAGCGGCAGCGATGGCTGCGCCCAAAATATGGGGAACGATACGCATCAATACTTCCTCGACATTTGTTTTTTTTATGAAGCCTGGACGGCTCTTTCGATACAGCGAATGCCTGTGACGGCTCCTGAAGCATCTCAGGCAAACACGTCCCAAGTGTAGAGCATGAGTCGTGCCAGACTGCTAATAAAGATATAACTATATGATTTATATAGTGATTAACTTTATGTGACGATGTTTATCCGGTGTTTAAGTCCGGCAAACCGAATCGCCGGCAGTAACGCGTTCGGAAAACCGAATTTGTAGGGGCCGGCTTGAGGCGCAAGCCAAAAAAAGCCCCTGGACCTTTCGGTGCAGGGGCTGGGTAGTCATGCTGCTTCGATCTTGCTGCGGTTCTGCTCCAGCTTGATCAGGTAGCGCTGCAGGTTTTCCTGCTCCTCGGGGGTGGTGAACAGCCCGAGCTTGGTGCGACGCCATAGAATGTCGTAGGCCTGGGTAGCCCATTCCTCGGCGCACAGGTAGTCCACTTCCCGGGTGTACAGCCCGCCACCCAGATGCTCGCCGAGGTCGGCCAAGGATTGCACGCCTTCGAGCAGGCGCCAGGTGCGACTGCCATAGGTGGTCGACCAACGGCGGGCGATTTCGCTGGGGATCCATTCGTACTTGCTGCGAATGTCCGTGGCCAGGGCTTCTGGCGTGGTCATTTCTTCGCCGCCGGGCAGGCTGGCCTTGGCGGTCCAGCTTGGCTTGATATGGGGGAAGTAGGGGGCCAGTTGCGCCAGTGCCGACTCCGCAAGCTTACGGTAGGTGGTCAGCTTGCCGCCAAACACCGACAGGATCGGCGCTTCTTCACCTGTGCCCGACAACGCCAGGGTGTAGTCGCGGGTAATGGCCGACGGGTTGTCCGACTCGTCGTTGCACAGCGGACGCACGCCGGAGTAGGTGTGCACGATATCGTCGCGGCTCAACTGCTGCTTGAAGTGGGCGTTGACCACCTTGAGCATGTAGTCCGTTTCACCTTCGGTAATCGCCACTTTCGCTGGATCGCCGGTGTACTCACGGTCGGTGGTACCGATGATGGTCAGGTGATTGAGGTACGGAATGGTGAAGACGATGCGCCCGTCTTCGTTCTGCAGGATGTGCGCGTGGGCACCTTCGTACAGTTTCGGCACGATCAGGTGGCTGCCCTGGATCAGGCGGATGCCGTAGGGCGAATCCAGCTTCAGGTCATCCTTGATGAACTTGGCAACCCACGGGCCGGCCGCGTTCACCAGCGCCTTGGCGCGGATCGAGAACAGGCTGCCATCGGCGCGCTCCAGGTGCAGGTGCCACAGGCCCTTGCTGCGACGGGCGCTGACGCAACGGGTCTGGGTGTGGATGTGTGCCCCTTTTTCCCGGGCGGCCATGGCGTTGAGCACCACCAGGCGTGCGTCATCGACCCAGCAGTCGGAGTATTCGAAACCCTTGGTGATTTCGCTTTTCAGCGGGCTGTCGGCACCGAACTTCAGGCTTTTGGAGCCAGCGAGTTTTTCGCGCTTGCCGAGGTGGTCATACAGAAACAGGCCAGCGCGGATCATCCACGCCGGGCGCAGATGTGGACGATGGGGCAGCACAAAGCGCATCTGCTTGACGATGTGCGGGGCCTTGGCCAGCAGCACTTCGCGTTCGGCCAGGGCTTCGCGCACCAGGCGGAATTCGTAATGTTCAAGGTAGCGCAGGCCGCCGTGGATCAGCTTGCTGCTGGCGGAGGAGGTGTGGCTGGCCAGGTCGTCCTTTTCGCAAAGGAATACCGACAGGCCGCGACCGGCTGCATCTGCCGCGATGCCCACGCCATTGATCCCGCCACCGATAACGGCAACATCATAGACTTCGGCAAGGGGTGGAGCAGGCAAGGTGGAGGGGGTCATCGGCTGGCCTCGCGATCTTTATTTATATTTGAATTCGAACATTAATGTTCATTTGCGAAAATGGTAGCTCATAAACGCGGGCGCAGCCAGTCGCCTTCGATTGAAAAAACTCATCGAAGGGCCGGAAAAGGAAAAATTGTGAACATTGAGCCTGGTGTTGGCCCAAGAGAGTTGTGGCCTTGTAGGTCGCTATCGCGGGCAAGCCCGCTCCCACAGGTTGATCACATTCCAATGTGGGAGCGGGCTTGCCCGCGATGACGGCAGTACAGGCACCAGAGATTCAGTCGGAGGCTTATACGACTTCCAGGCGAATCTTATGCTGGTTGAGCAACTGCACCAGCGCCGGCACCGGCTGCTGATCGGTAACCAGGCAATCAATCAAGCTGATCGGGCCCAGGCGAATCATGGCGTTGCGCCCGAATTTGCTGGAGTCCGCCGCCAGGATCACCTTGCGTGCATTGGCAATGATCGCCTGGGAAACCCGCACTTCCTGGTAATCGAAGTCCAGCAGGCTGCCGTCCTCGTCGATACCGCTGATCCCCACCAGGGCGAAGTCGACCTTGAACTGGTTGATAAAGTCCACGCTGGCCTGGCCCACCACGCCGCCGTCACGGCGCACATTGCCGCCGGTGAGGAGCACGTCGAAGTCGTCCTTGGCGCTGAGCATCATGGCGACGTTGAGGTTGTTGGTGATGATCTTCAGGTGGCTGTGGTTGAGCAGCGCCCGGGCGATGGACTCGGTGGTGGTGCCGATATTGATGAATAGCGAGGCGTGATCAGGGATCTGTGCGGCAATAGCTTCGCCGATACGCTGTTTTTCATCGCGCATCTGGTCGGCACGCATGGCGTACTCGGTGTTTTCGACGCTGGAGTCATAGGCGGCGCCGCCATGGTAGCGGCGCAGCAGGTTGGCTTCGGCCAGTTGATTGATGTCGCGGCGGATGGTTTGCGGGGTAACAACGAACAGCTGCGCCATTTCCTCGATGCTGACATAGCCGCGTTCGCGGACCAGTTCGAGGATTTGCTGCTGACGGGGAGGCAGATTCATGGGGCGTCCTTTGGGCTGCCGTACAAAAAAGTGGCCCATGATGACGCAGGAATCTGCTCCCTGCCAGTTGCAACCCTAAGTGGGTCCGGCGCGTGGCTTATTCAGCGCCTTCGTGGGGTTCCCAGTCGCGGGTGCGGCTGACGGCTTTTTTCCAGCCGGCGTAGAGTTTTTCTTTGGCCGGTTCGTCCAGTTGCGGTTCGAATTCGCGCTCGATCACCGCCTTGCCACGCAGCTCATCCAGGCTGCCCCAGAAGCCACAGGCCAGGCCGGCCAGGTAGGCCGCGCCCAATGCGGTGGTCTCGCGCATTTGAGGGCGCTCGACCTGGGTGCCGAGGATGTCGGCCTGGAACTGCATCAAGAAGTTGTTGGCCACGGCGCCGCCGTCCACCCGCAGGGATTTGAGGCGTTCACCAGAGTCCTGCTGCATGGCGTCGAGCACATCGCGGGTCTGGTAGGCAATCGACTCCAGGGCCGCACGAATGATGTGATCGACACGTACGCCGCGGGTCAGGCCGAACAGTGCGCCACGGGCATAGGGGTCCCAGTACGGCGCGCCGAGGCCGGTGAACGCTGGCACCAGGTACACGCCGTTGCTGTCCTTGACCTTGTTGGCGAAGTACTCGGTGTCGTGGGCATCGTTGATGATCTTCAGCTCGTCGCGCAGCCATTGCACGGTGGAGCCGCCGTTGAACACTGCGCCTTCGAGGGCGTAGGCCACTTCGCCACGTGGGCCGCAAGCGATGGTGGTGAGCATGCCGTGCTTGGATTTGACCGCCTTGTCGCCGGTGTTCATCAGCAGGAAGCAGCCGGTGCCGTAGGTGTTTTTCGCCTGGCCGGGCTCGACGCACATCTGGCCGAACAGCGCCGCTTGCTGGTCGCCGGCAATCCCGCCAATGGCAATCCCGCTTTTGGTGCGGCCGTAGATTTCCGAAGAGGATTTAACCTCCGGCAGCATCTCGCGCGGGATGTCCAGCACCTCGAGCATCTTCGCGTCCCACTCCAGGGTGTGGATATTGAAGAGCATGGTGCGCGAGGCGTTGGTGTAGTCGGTGACGTGGGTCTTGCCGCCGGTAAATTTCCAGATCAGCCAGCTGTCGATGGTGCCGAACAGCAGTTCGCCATTGCGCGCGCGTTCGCGGCTGCCTTCGACGTTATCGAGGATCCACTTGAGCTTGGTGCCAGAGAAGTACGGGTCGGTGACCAGGCCGGTGGTGTCGCTGATGTATTGCTCATGGCCGTCACGCTTGAGTTGCTGACAGATCTCGGTGCTGCGGCGGCATTGCCAGACGATGGCGTTGTAGATCGGGCGGCCGGTGATCTTGTCCCAGACCACCGTGGTTTCACGCTGGTTGGTGATGCCGATGGCGGCCACCTGATCGTGGTGCAGGCCGGCCTGTGCCAGGGCCTCGACCATCACGGCGCTTTGGGTGGCGAAGATTTCCATCGGGTCATGTTCGACCCAACCGGCTTGCGGGTAATGCTGGACGAATTCACGTTGGGCGGTGCACACCACGTTGGCGTCACGATCAAAGATGATCGCCCGGGAACTGGTGGTGCCCTGATCGAGGGCAATGATGTAGTTCTTATTCTGTGTGTCGGTCATGTCGATTGCCTTGGACGGAAAAAGGGAGTGGGTAAGTAGCCTGGGCCGCAAAGGGCAGAAGGGCTCAGGCTACCGCTTTCAGGAAGTTCGGGTGTTACCGCTGGCGGCGGTGTCGGCTGCATCAGTTGTAGCAGGTGCAGCGTTGGGCAGATGGCGGGCAATCAACCCGCGATAGGCCGCAGCGCCGAGGCAGGCACCGACAATCGGTGCAAGGATCGGAATCAGGAAATAAGGAATATCGCGCCCGCCGGTGAAGGCCATTTCACCCCAACCGGCGAAAAACGTCATCAGCTTGGGGCCGAAATCCCGGGCCGGGTTCATCGCAAACCCGGTCAGCGGGCCCATGGCACTGCCGATCACCGCGATCAGCAAGCCGATCAGCAGTGGCGCCAGGGGGCCACGGGGCAAGCCGTTATTGTCGTCGGTCAGGGCCATGATCACGCCCATCAGGATGGCGGTGATAACCATCTCCACCAGGAATGCCTGGGCGGTATTGAGCAGGGCGTGAGGGTAGGTGGAGAAGACCGAAGCCAGTTCCAGGCTGGCCGCCGAGCCACGAACCATGTGGTGAGTTTGTTCGTAATCGAAAAACAGGTTGCTGTAGAGCGTGTAGACCAACGCAGCCGAACAGAAGGCGCCGGCAACCTGGGCGATGATATAGAAGGGCAGTTTGCGCTTGTCGAAATCGGCAAAGATGCACAGCGCGATGCTGACGGCTGGATTGAGATGAGCCCCGGAAATGCCGGCACTCAGGTAGATCGCCATGCTCACGCCGATCCCCCAGATGATGCTGATCTCCCACAAGCCGAAGCTGGCACCCGCGACCTTGAGCGCAGCGACGCAGCCGGTGCCGAAGAAGATCAGCAGCGCGGTGCCGAGGAACTCGGCCATGCATTGGCTTGAAAGTGAAGGCTGTTGAAGAGCAGTTGTCATTGAAAACCTCGTTTTTTTTCTTGTCTGGCGCTGTGCCTCAACGGGCCTCGCGCGATTTTCACCGTCACCAAAATCCCCATCCCGGCCACGGCTACTGCTCGGATACTGTGGGTGTATTCCTACAGTATTCGGAAACGAAAAAATATAGACAAGAAACACCGCTGTCAAAGGTCGAAAGTGAACGGTCGGTCATTTTCAAACTATTAGTGTGATGAATGATCGCGCTACTACGTTGGCGCAACGGGCGGCAAGCGTGCCCAGGCGCTGCGCGGATTGGTCGCACGGTGCCCTGCACTAGAGCGTTTTGCCTGGGTTTGTCCTAGAATCGGCGGTCTGCTTTTCCACGTTTCCCACAAGCCTGGAGCCCCCAATGACACCCGCATTGGACTTGTTGAAAAAAGTTCGCGCCGAACATCGCATCCACAGTTACGAACATGACCCCAAGGCCGCCTCTTATGGCCTGGAGGCCGCGGAAAAATTGAGCCTGGATCCTGCGCGGGTGTTCAAGACCTTGCTCGCCAGCAGCGAAAAAGCTGAGTTATTGGTGGCGGTGGTGCCGGTCGTCGGAAGTCTGGATTTGAAGGCCCTGGCGCATGCTGCGGGCGTGAAGAAAGTCGAGATGGCCGACCCGGCAGCGGCGCAGCGCTCTACCGGTTATTTGTTGGGGGGGATCAGCCCGTTGGGGCAGAAGAAGCGCTTGCGCACGTTCATCGATGTGAGCGCGCAGCCTTTTGCGACAATATTTGTCAGCGCAGGCAGGAGAGGACTTGAGGTGGAGTTGGCGGCGGCGGTGTTGGCAGAGCACACCCAGGCGACATTTGCGCCGATTGGCCGGGCGTAACGTCAAGAACAGCGGGATCGAATGTGCGAGCCAGCCTCGGTGGGAGCTGGCTTGCCTGCGATAGCATCACCTTGATGCAACTGACAGACCCAGGCGCCCGCATCGCGAGCAAGCCCGGTTCCCACACTAGCGCGCTGTCACATTTTGGATCGGGTTTCTTCAACTGGTAGTGCTGTAGCGCCGCACACCTGACTCCACCTGCGCAATCTGCGCCGCCGTGCTCCCCGAGGCCTGGAACAGCACCAGATGCTCGGCCGCCACGCGGACTCCCACCTGCGCACCCACCTGATGGTCGGCATGGCTGGGGAAAATCGATTCCAGCTGGGCCCCGGTCGGCAACTGCAAGCGGTAGAGGGTCGAGGCACCGAGGAACGTCTTGCCGACGATCTGCGCTTTCAGCGTGCTGTCGGGTGCATAAACGACGTCATCCGGGCGCAGTAACACATCCACCGCGCTGCCAGTCGGCCAGGTATAGGCACGATTGCCGCGCAATTCGCCCAGCTCGGTGCTGACCGATTCCGGCGAACTCAATTGCCCGCGGATGAAGTAACCCTGGCCAATAAAACTTGCGACATAAGGCGTCAGCGGTTCGTGATAGAGGTTGTAGGGCGTATCCCATTGTTCCAGCCGGCCTTCCTTGAACACACCCACGTGGTCGCTCACGGCAAAGGCTTCTTCCTGGTCATGGGTGACCAGGATCGCACTGGTACCACGGGCCTTGAGGATGTCCCGTACTTCATGGCTGAGCTTGCGCCGCAGCTCACCATCAAGGTTGGAGAAGGGCTCGTCCAGCAGCAGCAACTGCGGCTCGGGTGCCAGCGCACGGGCCAGGGCCACACGCTGTTGCTGGCCGCCGGAAAGTTCGTGAGGGAAGCGCTTGCCCAGGTTCTTCAGGTTGACCAACTCCAGCAATTCAGCCACCACGCGCTCTTTTTGCGGGTGTTTGCGAATGCCGAAGCCGATGTTGTCGGCCACGCAGAGGTGTGGAAACAGTGCGTAGTCCTGGAACACCATGCCAATGCGGCGTTTCTCCGGTGCCAGGGTAAAACCGGCGCTGGAGATCACTTGGCCGGCCAGGTTTATTTCGCCTTCGTGCACCGGCTCAAACCCGGCAATCGCGCGCAGGGTGGTGGTCTTGCCGCAGCCGGAAGAGCCCAGCAGGCAACCGATATCCCCGGCATTGAGGTGCAGATTGAGGTTCTGCACCACCCGTTGGTCCTGATAGCCGCATGCCAGATTGCGCAGGTTCAGCAGAAGTGGCTGGCTCATGCGTGGTGATACGCCGGTGGCACCAGGAACTCCAGCAGGGCCTTCTGGGCGTGCAGGCGGTTTTCTGCCTGGTCCCAGGCGACGGAGCGCTGGTCGTCTAACAGGTCGAGGCTGATTTCTTCGCCGCGATGGGCCGGTAGGCAGTGCATGAACAACACATCCGGCGCGGCAAGGTCGAGCAATTCACGGGTGACTTGATAAGGTGCGAACAAGGCCAAGCGCTTGGCGGTCTCGTCTTCCTGGCCCATGGAGGTCCAGACGTCGGTGCTCACCAGGTGCGCGCCGACCACCGCGTCTTTCGGGTCGCGCACGATTTGAACGCGGGCGTCGGCCTTGGCCAGGAATTCGGCGCTGGGCTCGTAGCCTTCAGGGCAGGCAATGCGCAGATGGAAGTCGAACTGGATCGCCGCTTCTATATAGCTGTTGCACATATTGTTGCCATCGCCGACCCAGGCTACGGTCTTGCCCTGGATCGAGCCGCGATGTTCGAGGAACGTCTGCATATCGGCCAGCAACTGGCACGGATGCAGGTCATCGGACAGCCCGTTGATCACCGGCACCCGCGAGTTGGCGGCAAATTCGGTGAGGGTGCTATGGGCGAAGGTACGGATCATCACCGCATCGAGCATGCGCGACATGACAATGGCGCAATCGCTGATCGGCTCGCCCCGGCCCAGTTGGGTGTCCCGGGGCGACAGGAAAATGGCTTGGCCGCCGAGCTGGATCATGCCGGCTTCGAAGGACAGGCGGGTACGGGTGGACGATTTCTCGAAAATCATCCCGAGTACGCGGTTTTTCAAAGGCTCGAACAGTACGCCGCGATTACGCAGGTCTTTAAGCTCAATGCCTCGACGGATCACGCTGACCAGCTCTTCGGGCGTGCAATCCATCAGGGAGAGAAAGTGCCTTGCGCTCATCATTAACTACCTTTTTGCAACAGACCGCAGATACTCAAAGCCTTGTTTATTGTGACAACGGGCGAGACCTGCGGCGAAAGCCGCACTGGGCGACGAAATAGGGGGAGGCGCGATATTGACACTAAATGTCGCGTCTTACCAATAGGCTACGGTTTTTTAGAGGGGGTCAAAGGGGCGGGAATTGCACTTTTGAGGCCTGTTTACGGACAGCAGCGGGTCATTTGTACACTGGCGCCGCGACCTTTTGCAATGTGTGATGGCGGCCTCGGGCCAGGTCGCGTCAGTTTCCCGGGCGGTGCGGGAGGTTTTTGAAACATTTACTCATGCTTACCCATGGCCTGGCCTGATGCCCGTTGATTCACAGGGCGAACGTTGCTGGCGTCGCTGGAGGGCGCGGCCCATAGTCGGGCCAAAGCCCTAATAAAGAGACTGGCCATGACCAAGACTCTCCATCACCGTGCCTGCCACCTGTGCGAAGCGATCTGCGGCCTGACCCTAGAAACCACCACCTCGGACGCAGGCAGTATTGCCATCACCTCGATCAAGGGTGACGCCCAGGACACCTTCAGTCGTGGCCATATCTGCCCCAAGGCCGTGGCCCTGCAAGATATCCAGAACGATCCCGATCGCCTGCACCAGCCGATGCTGCGGGTGGGCAGCCAATGGCAGCCGATCCCCTGGGACGAGGCTTTCGCCCTGGTGGCCGAGCGGCTGGCGGGCATCCAGGCGCGGCATGGGCAGAATGCGGTGGCGGTGTACCAGGGCAATCCCAGCGTGCACAACTATGGCTTGATGACCCACAGCAACTATTTCCTCGGGCAGTTGAAGACGCGCAATCGCTTTTCCGCGACCTCGGTGGACCAACTGCCCCATCACCTCACAAGCCACTTGATGTATGGGCACGGGCTGTTGCTGCCCATCCCGGATATCGACCATACCGACTTCATGCTGATCCTGGGCGGCAACCCACTGGCTTCCAATGGCAGCATCATGACTGTGCCGGACGTGGAAAAGCGCCTGAAGGCGATTCAGGCGCGGGGCGGCAAAGTGGTGGTGGTCGATCCCCGGCGCAGTGAGACGGCGGCCATGGCCGACCAGCATCTGTTTGTGCGCCCCGGTGGGGACGCGGCGTTGCTGTTCGGACTGCTCAACACATTGTTCGCCGAACACCTGACCCGTGATAGCCACTTGCCGGTGGACGGACTGGACGAGGTGCGCCGCGCCATCGCGGGCTTTACCGCCGAAGCCATGAGCGCTCAATGCGCGGTGCCGGCCGAGCAGATCCGCCAGTTGGCGCGGGATTTTGCGGCCGCAGACAAGGCCGTCTGCTACGGGCGCATGGGGGTGTCGACCCAGGCATTTGGCACCTTGTGCCACTGGCTGGTGCAGTTGATCAACCTGGTCACGGGCAATCTGGACCGGGTAGGTGGCGCCGTGTGCACCGAGCCTGCGGTGGACCTGGTGGCGGCCACATCCGGCGGGCACTTCAATCGGTGGCAGAGTCGGGTGTCCGGGCGTCCCGAATACAGCGGCGAGTTGCCCGTGTCGGCCCTGGCTGAAGAAATGCTTACTGCGGGCGAAGGGCAGATCCGCGCGCTGGTCACAGTGGCTGGCAATCCGGTGTTGTCCACGCCGAACGGTCGGCAACTGGAGCAGGCGCTGGATGGCCTGGAGTTTATGGTCAGCGTCGACCTGTATATCAATGAAACCACCCGTTATGCCGACCTGATCCTGCCATCGACTTCGGCCCTGGAAAACGATCATTACGACACCACGTTCAATATGTTTGCGGTGCGTAACGTCACCCGCTTCAACCGGGCGATTCTGCCCAAGCCCGAGGGGGCGTTGCACGATTGGGAGATTTTCGTCGGCTTGGCCCAGGCGTTTGCGGCCCGTACCGGCAGCCCGCTCAAGCCCACGATGGCGCCGGCGCAGATGATTGATTTTGGCTTGCGGGCGGGGGCCTATGGTGACGCCTCCCCGCACAAGCTGTCGGTGGCCATGCTGGCCGATCATCCCCATGGTCTGGACCTGGGGCCCCTGAAGGCCAATCTGGCGGGGCGCTTGAAAACTGCCAATGGCCGGGTCCAGGCGGCGCCGCCGGTGATCCTGGCGGACCTGGCGCGGTTTGCGGCGTTGCCGCTGCCCAAGGTCGACGAGTTACTGTTGATCGGCCGCCGGCATGTACGCAGCAATAATTCGTGGATGCATAATTATCACCGGCTGGTGAAGGGCAAACCCCGCCATCAATTGCTGATGCACCCCGATGACCTTGCCCGTCGCCAACTGAGTGACGGGCAGCGGGTGCGGGTCAGTTCGCGGATCGGCATGATCGAAGTACAGGTGTTGGCCAGCCTGGAAATGATGCCCGGCGTGGTCAGCCTGCCCCACGGTTGGGGCCATGACCGCCCGGGTGTACACATGAACATCGCCAGTGCCCAGCCTGGGGCGAGTGCCAATGACCTGACGGATGAACGGCAGTTGGATGAGTTGTCGGGCAATGCGGCATTGAATGGCGTGCCGGTGCAGGTCGCGGCGGCGTGACGCAGTGAGTCTGTCGGGGAGCCCGAGCACCACGCTGGGATTTTGCGTTACAATGCGCCACCGTGCCGACCTGTGAGTCGCAAAGTTCCAGCCGAGGTGTTCCATGGATATCATCGAAACGATTAAAGAGCAGATTGCCAACAACACCATTCTGCTTTACATGAAGGGCGCCCCGAATGCCCCGCAGTGTGGCTTCTCCGCGAAGGCTTCCCAGGCTGTCATGCAGTGTGGTGAAAAGTTCGCTTACGTGGATATCCTGCAAAACCCGGAAATCCGCGCCAACCTGCCGAAGTACGCCAATTGGCCAACGTTCCCACAACTGTGGGTGGCCGGTGAGCTGGTCGGCGGTAGCGATATCATCACCGAAATGGCGGCTGATGGTTCGTTGCAGGCGCTGATCAAGGAGGCTGCTGAAAAAGCGGCTGCCAAGACCGAAGCGTAATTGGCGCACAATAAAAAGCCCCGCTTCTCATTCGAGAGCGGGGCTTTTTTGTACCTGTAGGAGCGAGCTTGCTCGCGAAGGACGTTAACGATAGCGCGAGCATTCTGAATGAACGCGGCGCCTTCACGCTTTTCGCGAGCAAGCTCGCTCCTACAATAATTAGAGATTACTCACCCATCTGCGATTGCAGGTAGTTCTCCAGGGTCACTTTGTCGATCAGGCCAACTTGGGTTTCCAGCCAGTCGATATGTTCTTCCTGGTCTTCCAGGATATCTTCCAGCAGCTCACGGCTGCCGAAGTCGCCCTTGGTCTCGCAGTGGGCGATGGCGGCCTTGAGGTCGGCATGGCTCTTGCGCTCGAAACCCAGGTCGCTGTTGAGCATTTCCAGGGTGTGCTCGCCGATGTTCAGCTTGCCCAGGTCCTGTACGTTCGGCAGGCCTTCAAGGAACAGGATGCGCTTGATCAGCGCGTCTGCGTCCTTCATAGCCTTGATCGATTCCTTGTACTCACGCTTGCCGAGTTTTTCCAGGCCCCAGTCGTCATACATGCGTGCATGCAGGAAGTACTGATTGATCGCGACCAGTTCATTGGCAAGGATTTTGTTGAGTTGCTGGATGACTGAGATGTCGCCTTTCATGATTGGGGTCCTGCCCTGTGTTCGCTGTATATAGGGCGGAGTTTGAGCTGCACGATTACTAGTGTCAAACCTAAGTTATTGAATAATAAATGAAAATTAATCGGAATAAGAATGTTTGTGTTCCGCGTCTTGGGCCTAACTATTTGAATTACAGGCATAAAAAAACCGGACACTAAGTCCGGTTCTTTAAAATAGGCTGTTTCAGGCGTGTGTAAATTCTGCCGAGTAGGGGATCGCGGCCTGGGCTACCTGCAGTTTTGTCAGGGTTTCCCGTACGACTTGCTTGGCAAGGCAGGCACATTTGCCGCATTGACTGGCAACGCCGGTGGTTTCACGCACTTCCTTGTAGCTGCAGCAACCTTCATAGATCGCTTCGCGGATTTGTCCGTCGGTGACGCCAGTGCAGAGGCAGACATACATAAGGGAGAACCATCGCGGTTTAAGGCTTAAGTGCGATGGATCTTAATGTTAACGAGAATGATTGTCAAAGTGCTTTCTCAAACCGTTGCCCCCCGTGGGGCCCTCACTGACGAACGGCTTTTTTCAGGTATGATGGTCGGTCTTTACGAAGCGTGATCGCGTCACAGGCCTGTCGTCAATTTGCGGCAGACTCAAGGGCGGTCCATTTACTTCAATTACCATCAGGAGATAACCAATGAGCGTACTCGTCGGCAAACAAGCCCCGGATTTCGACGTACCAGCCGTCCTCGGCAATGGCGAAATCGTTGACAGCTTCAAGCTGTCTGAAGCCATCAAAGGCAAATACGGCCTGGTGTTCTTCTACCCGCTGGACTTCACCTTCGTCTGCCCGTCCGAGCTGATCGCCCTGGATCACCGCATGGACGATTTCAAGGCGCGTAACGTTGAAGTGGTTGCCGTTTCCATCGACTCCCATTTCACCCACAACGCCTGGCGCAACACCGCCATCAATGATGGCGGTATCGGCAAAGTCAAATACACCATGGCTGCCGACATGAAGCACGACATCGCCAAGGCCTACGACGTTGAGTCCGAAGGCGGCGTGGCTTTCCGTGGCGCGTTCCTGATCGACGACAAGGGCGTTGTGCGCTCGCAGATCATCAACGACCTGCCGCTGGGCCGTAACATGGAAGAGCTGATCCGCCTGGTCGACGCTCTGCAATTCCACGAAGAGCACGGCGAAGTCTGCCCAGCCAACTGGAAAAAAGGCGACAAGGGCATGAACGCTTCGCCAGAAGGCGTTGCCGCTTACCTGACCGAGAACGCTGGCAAGCTGTAAGCCAGGGTTGCGGTAAAAAAAACCGGCCTGAGAAGGCCGGTTTTTTTATGAGTGGGATTTGGCGACGCAATCAGTCGCTGAAGTCTTCCCAGCCGCCCATCTGTTTCCAGCGGTTGACGATGCCGCAGAACAGGTCGGCGGTCTTCTCGGTGTCGTAGCGAGCCGAGTGGGCTTCACGTCCGTCGAAGTCGATGCCGGCTGCCTGGCATGCCTTGGCCAATACGGTCTGGCCATAAGCCAGGCCAGCCAGGGTAGCGGTGTCAAAGCTGGAGAACGGGTGAAACGGGTTGCGTTTCATGTCCAGGCGCGCCACGGCGGCGTTGAGGAAGCCCAGGTCGAAACTGCTGTTGTGGCCGACCAGGATCGCGCGTTTGCAGCCGTTGGCCTTCAAGGCCTTGCGCACGCCACGGAAGATGTCGGTCAATGCCGCCTCTTCGCTGACGGCCATGCGCAACGGATGGTCGAGCTTGATCCCGGTGAACTCCAGGGCTGCTGCTTCGATATTGGCGCCTTCAAACGGCTCGACGCGGAAGAAATGGGTGTGTTCTGGATACACAAAGCCCTGTTCGTCCATGCCGATGGTGGTTGCCGCAATTTCCAGCAGTGCATCGGTGGCGCAATTGAAACCGCCGGTTTCTACGTCGATAACGACCGGCAGATAGCCGCGAAAACGCTCGGCCATCGGGTGACGCGAACCGCCGCCACCGTGTTCCTGTTCGTCGTCGTAATGGTCTTCACTCACGGGTGTTCCTCCAGCAGGCGCCAGCGCAGTGTTTCACCGGCGCGCAGCGGGATAACGGTCAGCTCGCCAAATGGCAGGCTGGTGGGGGCGGTCCAGTCTTCACGGACCAGGGTAATACGGTCGGTATTCGCCGGCAGGCCATAGAAACGCGGGCCATTGAGGCTGGCGAAGGCCTCGAGTTTGTCCAGGGCATTGCGCGATTCGAAGGCCTCGGCGTACAGCTCGATCGCCGCGTAGGCGGTGTAGCAACCGGCGCAACCGCAGGCGGCTTCCTTGGCGTGCTGGGCGTGGGGCGCCGAGTCGGTGCCGAGGAAGAACTTCGCGCTGCCGCTGGTAGCCGCATCGAGCAATGCCACCTGATGGGTGTTGCGCTTGAGGATCGGCAGGCAATAGAAGTGCGGCCGAATCCCGCCCACCAGCATGTGGTTGCGGTTGTACAGCAGGTGGTGCGCGGTGATGGTTGCGCCGACGTTGGCCGAAGCCTCGGTGACGAACTGCACGGCGTCTGCGGTGGTGATGTGCTCGAACACGACCTTGAGGGTCGGGAACAGCTCGACCACGCGGCGCATGTGCTCGTCGATGAAGATCTTCTCGCGATCGAAGACATCCACATCGCCACGGGTGACTTCACCGTGGATCAGCAGCGGCATGCCTACTTCGGCCATGGCTTCGATGGCGGGCAGGATCTTGTCGATACTGGTTACGCCGGAGTCGGAGTTGGTCGTGGCGCCGGCCGGGTACAGCTTGGCGGCGTGCACGAAACCGCTGGCCTTGGCCTCGCGGATTTCGGCGGGCTGGGTGCGGTCGGTAAGGTAAAGCACCATCAACGGTTCGAAGCGGCTACCGGCCGGTCGTGCAGCGAGGATGCGCTGGCGATAGGCGTCGGCTTCAGCGGCATTACGCACCGGAGGTACCAGGTTAGGCATGATGATGGCGCGGCCAAACGTGCGCGCAACATCGGCCACGGTTTGGGGCAACGCAGCACCATCGCGAAGATGAATATGCCAGTCGTCGGGACGCAGCAGGGTCAGGCGGTCGGACATTGGGGATTCCAGGCGGGTCAATCTGGTGGGAATGCTACCGGAAAAGACTCTTGCAGGCACTCGCTATCAAGTTTTGCAGGGTGCGACCGATATCCCTGGGTATGCCTTAACGATGTATGACGCCTTGATGTGTTGTAGAAACCAGTGGAGCCGCCCGTGCGCCAGCAATATCTAGCCCTGCTCAGCGTGTTCGCCAGCCTGCCCGCGATGGCCCTGACATTCCAGACGCGCCTGGAGAATATCGAGTGGAAGGTGGAAGGCGACAAGTTCGAGTGCCGCTTGAGCCAGCCGATCGCCGATTTTGGTTCGGGGGAGTTCGTGCGCAGGGCCGGCGAGCAGGCGACATTTCGTCTGAAAGCCTATAACGGCGCGCTGGGCGTTGGATCTGCCACGCTATTGGCAGCGGCCGCGCCGTGGCAGCCGGGGCGCGGTGATATCAACCTCGGTGCCGTGCGTGCGGGCAGCGGCGATGTGCTGTTCAACAGCTCCCAGGCCCAGGCCGGACGCCTGTTCAACGGCTTGCTGGATGGCCGCAGCCCCACCGTGCGCCACTATTCCCGGGACGGCGGTTATTCGGAAATCCGCCTGCTGCCGGTGCGATTCAATAAGGCCTATAGCGACTACCAGTTGTGTACCGCGAAGTTGCTGCCGATGAACTTCGAGCAGGTCAAGCAGGCGGAAGTAGGTTTTCCGGGCGGGGGTATCGACCTGGACCCGGCAGCCAAGGCCAAGCTGATGGTGATGCTCGAATTCATCAAGGCCGACCCTACGGTCAACCATATCGAACTGGACGGCCACTCGGACAACAGCGGCAACCGCCTGACCAATCGCGACCTGTCCCGGCGCCGGGGCTTGGCGGTGATGGACTTCTTCAAGGCCAACGGCATCCCCGAGTCGCAGATTGTCCTGCGCTTCCATGGTGAGCGTTATCCGTTGGTACCCAATACCAATCCGGCCAACCGGGCGAAGAACCGGCGGGTCAATATCCACCTCGATCGCGTACCGGCCCCCGAAAAACCGGCCCCCCAGGCCACGGCCCCGGCGAATGCGGCAGCGACCTCCTGATATTCCTCTGTGGGAGCTGCCTGCCAGCGGTGGTCATCAACGATGACGCTGGGCATCTGATGCCCACGGCTAAGGCGTTTTGAGGTGCGGCCATTCGTCGCTCGCCCGACATAATCTGTCGCTTTATCTTCATTTGCTGTCGCGCCCCTGTAATTTCACGGTTTTGATCGGTAGAATCGACGCCTTTCCGTAAAACCCCGTGGAGTGATGGCATGGCCGACGTAAACAAGGTCGTTCTCGCGTATTCCGGCGGCCTGGACACTTCGGTGATCCTCAAGTGGCTGCAGGATACTTATAACTGTGAAGTGGTGACCTTTACCGCTGACCTGGGTCAGGGCGAAGAGGTCGAACCTGCACGAGCCAAGGCGCAAGCCATGGGCGTCAAAGAGATCTACATTGACGACCTGCGCGAAGAATTCGTCCGCGATTTCGTTTTCCCGATGTTTCGCGCCAACACCGTCTACGAAGGCGAGTACCTGCTGGGTACTTCCATCGCACGTCCGCTGATCGCTAAGCGCCTGATCGAAATCGCCAACGAAACTGGCGCTGACGCCATTTCCCATGGCGCCACCGGCAAGGGCAACGACCAGGTGCGTTTCGAACTGGGCGCCTATGCCTTGAAACCCGGCGTAAAAGTGATTGCCCCTTGGCGTGAGTGGGACCTGCTGTCCCGCGAAAAACTGATGGATTACGCTGAAAAGCACGCCATCCCGATCGAGCGCCACGGTAAGAAGAAGTCCCCGTACTCGATGGACGCCAACCTGCTGCATATCTCTTATGAAGGCGGCGTGCTGGAAGACACCTGGACCGAGCACGAAGAAGACATGTGGAAGTGGACCGTCTCCCCGGAGAACGCTCCCGATAAGCCGCAGTACCTTGAACTGACCTATCGCAACGGCGATATCGTCGCGCTGGATGGCGTCGAAATGACCCCGGCCACTGTACTGGCGACCCTGAACCGTATCGGTGGCGAGCACGGTATTGGTCGTCTGGATATCGTAGAGAACCGTTACGTGGGCATGAAGTCCCGTGGCTGCTACGAAACCCCAGGTGGCACCATCATGCTGCGCGCTCACCGCGCCATCGAGTCCATCACCCTGGACCGCGAAGTGGCACACCTAAAAGATGAGCTGATGCCCAAGTACGCCAGCCTGATCTACACCGGTTACTGGTGGAGCCCTGAGCGCCTGATGCTGCAACAGATGATCGACGCTTCCCAGGTCCATGTGAACGGTGTTGTGCGCCTGAAACTGTACAAGGGCAACGTGATCGTTACCGGTCGCAAGTCCGATGAGTCGCTGTTCGATGCCAACATCGCCACGTTTGAAGAAGATGGCGGTGCTTACAATCAGGCTGACGCTGCGGGTTTCATCAAGCTCAATGCACTGCGCATGCGCATTGCGGCGAACAAAGGCCGCAAGTTGTTCTGAAGTATCTGAAGCCTCATAAAAATGGTCCCTCGGTAAGAGGGGCCATTTTTTTTGCCTGGAATTAGGGTGAGTGTTTATTGATGTTTAATGTTGTCACTCGAGAGTGAGGCTTGCGGTGTTTCTTAGTGTTTTTGCGCTTGGATTTTGTATCTGAAAGTTGGTCCGCCCGGTGCGTGGTGTTAATTGTGTTTAAATCCATTCGGTTGTTTAGTAGGGCGGACGGGGTGTTTTATTTAGTTTGTGGAAATATCTGTCAGATAATTCCAGGTATTGTCAGTAGCTATTGCACAAGGGAACTTTTTTGAAATGCCTTAGGCGGCTGCGGCGCCCGCACAAGCGGGCCGTGCAATAGGTATTTGCTGTGATTGGCGTGCGTCCCGTTTACTTTTCCGGGGCACCGGGGGCTTTTTTTGCTCAAGATATGTTTGGCCGCGGAAAGTTCTGAAAGGCTGAACAAAAACCGACACATCCATATAGGCGTTTTTTTGTAGTCCTATTCTCATAACTTTGTGGGTTGGGTCTCTGCTTGTCGTTACTTGGGGGGGAGTGCTATGCCAAGGACGAAACGACTAGGCTATTGTGCTGGTTCTGAATAATTCGAACAGCGAAATTGGACTTGCCCATGAATAAAGTGCTGATCGTGGATGATCATCCCGTCATTCGTCTTGCTGTACGCATGCTAATGGAACGTCATGGTTATGAGGTCGTTGCAGAGACCGATAACGGAGTCGACGCGTTGCAACTAGCACGGGAGCATATGCCGGATATTGTCATCCTGGATATTGGAATCCCCAAACTTGACGGCCTGGAAGTTATTTGTCGCCTGTCTTCCACAAAACAGGTGCAACCGTTCAAGGTACTGGTGCTGACGTCACAGGCGCCCGGCCACTTTTCCATGCGCTGCATGCAGGCCGGCGCAGCGGGCTACGTGTGCAAGCAGCAGGACCTCACCGAGTTGCTGAGCGCGATCAAGGCGGTGCTGTCTGGCTACAGCTACTTCCCCAACCAGGCACTCAACTCGGTGCGCTCCACACAGGGCAACACCAGTGAAGCCGATATGGTCGAGCGGCTCTCAGGCCGGGAGATGATGGTGTTGCAGCAATTGGCCCAGGGAAAGACCAACAAGGAGATCGCTGATGGGATGTTCCTCAGCAACAAGACGGTGAGCACGTACAAGACTCGCTTGCTGCTCAAGCTCAATGCCCGGTCCCTGGTGGACCTGATCGAGCTCGCTCAGCGTAACGGCCTGGTTTAAGAAGCAGGGAGCAACAGGCAGGAAAAGCCTCCATGGCGGAGGCTTCTGTGTGATCGCTTGGCTAGAGATCGAAATCGTATTCGGCCAACTGTTTTTGCAAGCGTCGCTCTTCCAGAAGGTTGTCGATGGTGCGGCGTTTGCTCAAATTGGTCTTGGCAACTTCTACAGGTGCCTCGGCTGCCTCGTCGGCGTCGGTGGCCACAAAGTCATCTTCTACATCCAGTTGTTCTTTGCCAGTGCTCATAAGGTTAACTCCAGGCTAAGACTGCCGTTGGGGCTCCTTATATCGACAATCGTGCACCGGGTAAAAAAGATTTTTTCAATCGACTGATCAATAAAAGCAATGATTGCTCAATCGTCCGACGTCTTTTCCTTGTATTCACACAAATCTTCGATGCGACAGCTGCCACAGCGCGGCTTGCGGGCCTGGCACACATAACGACCGTGCAGGATCAACCAATGGTGTGAGTCGAGCAGGTAAGGTTTGGGTACAAACTTCATCAGTTGCTTCTCCACTTCCACCACATTCTTTCCCGGAGCGATTCCGGTGCGGTTGCTGACGCGGAAAATGTGGGTGTCCACCGCCATGGTCAATTGGCGAAATGCAGTATTGAGCACCACATTGGCGGTCTTGCGGCCTACGCCGGGCAATGCCTCGAGTGCTTCCCGGGTTTCTGGCACTTCTCCACCATGCAACTCGACCAGCAACCGGCAGGTTTCAATGACGTTTTTCGCCTTGCTGTTGTAAAGGCCAATGGTCTTGATGTACTGCGACAACCCTTCAACCCCCAGGGCGTGGATCGCGGCCGGGGTGTTGGCGACCGGGAACAGCTTGGCCGTGGCCTTGTTAACGCCCACGTCCGTCGATTGCGCAGACAGGATCACGGCAATCAGCAACTCGAACGGCGACGAGTAGGCCAGTTCGGTCTTGGGCTCCGGGTTGTCCTCGTGAAACCGGCGAAAGATCTCCAGGCGTTTTGCGGCATTCATGGGGCGAGCTGTTCCTTCAAAGAGGTGTGCGGCGTTGGGTCCAGGCTTGCCACCCGGCAAGCAGTAACCCGAGCAGGATAAACCCTGTAGGGGCAAGGATGGCGATGCTGTTGCCGAGTAAAAAACGCAATAGGGCGAGAGCGAGCAGCAACCCGGCGGCTACGGCGAACAGTTGGAGCCGCGCCCTGCGCCGGTCGGTGGCGAACAAACCCTCATGCTCAAGCAGTACGCATTGCATACCGATCAGCGCCAGGTATGCCCCCACGGGGGTAGACGGGCCTAAGGCCAGGGCTTGCGCCACTAAATGCGCGCAACTGACCCAGGTGGTGGCCAGCAACACATTGGCAGCCAGCCGCCAGTTGCCACTGAGGTGGTTGCGTACCCAGCCGCAGCTGCAGCCATGCAACGTCAAGATCGTTACCCACAGAGCCCAGAAGGCCACAGCGCTCGCCAGCGTAGCGCTGACACCCAGCAGCGCAGGCAGCAGTAACAGGCTGCCGAGGGCGAATGGCTTAGTCATGGCCGGTGGTCTCCAGCAGCGCCTGACGATGCTCGTCAAAGTAACGCAAGGCATCATGGATCGCGTTGATCACCGCGCGGGAGGTAATAGTCGCACCGGCCATCTGGTCAAACTGGCCGCTGTCTTTCTTCAGCGCCCAAACCTGTGGGTTTTCCCGCGACATGCCCATGAATGAGGCCAGCCACGCATTACCAGGCTCGCCAATGTGCCCGCCCAGGCTCGGCGTTTCTCTGTGCTCCAGGGTCTTTACCCCGAGCAGCTTGGCGTTGTGGTCGATGGCAATCAGCAACTCTATGCACCCACCGTATCCATCGACCTGCGAGCGCAGCACCACCGCACTGGGGGTGCCGGCCAAGGTCGCGCGGTAACCACCCAGCAGTTGGCTGTTGTCCAGCATTCCCGAGGTGATGCCTAAAGGCTGCTCCAGCGGTTGATTGTCATAGCTGCCGACGGGCAGCACATCCAACAGCGCCCGACTGTGCATTTCACGCAGCTGCGCGGCAATCGGCTTGGCGGTCAGCTGTTGCAGGCCTATCGTCAGGCCCGCCGCGCCGATGGCGATCAGCAGCACGATCACGGCTTGAGACGTGCGCTTCATGCCTTCACCGCCTGCGGCTGCGTCCAGCGCTCAAGTGCCGGCACCGCCAGGTTCATCATCAGCACCGCAAACGCCAGGCCATCCGGGTAACTGCCCCAGGTGCGGATCAGATAGGTCAGCACTCCCACGCCTACACCAAACAGCAGGCGCGCCCGCGCACTTTTCGCACCCGACACGGGCTCGGTGATGATAAAGAAGGCCCCGAGCATGGTGGCCCCGGTCAACAGATGAAACAGCGGCGAGCCGTGGGAGTCGGACCCGGAGCCGTTCCAGCACAGCAAGCTGATAACAAACAGGCTGGCAAGCATGCCCACCGGCGCATGCCAACTGAAGACCCGTTGCTGCAGCAAAAAGAGGCCGCCCGCGAGAAACGCCAGGTTCACCCACTCGCTGCCTTTACCGGCGATTTGGCCGAAGGCCGGGTGGCGGGCAAACAGCTCATCGATGGTCAGGCTGTTGTTGATGCGCAAAGCGTCCAGCGCCGTGGCTCGGGCCCAGGCATCGGCGGTCTCGCCGTGCAGGCCGAACACCTGCTGCAGGCCGGCCAGCAGGTCGAGGCCGTGGGACGCCGGCCAATGGGTCATCGGTTGGGGGAAAGCCAGCAGCATCAGCGCATAACCGAGCATGGCCGGGTTGAAGGGGTTCTGTTTGCCGCCATACAGGTGTTTGCCCAACAGCAATCCACTGCTGACGGCGCCCAGGCATAACCACCACGGGCAATAAGGGGGCAGCGCCAGGGCCAGCAGCGTCGCGCTGACCAGGCCGCTCAGGTCGTTGGAGCCATGACCGCGCAACCGGCGCACCCCGGCTTCGACTGCCCATGCGCAGGTGCCGGCCAGCAACAGATTGATCAACACGCCCCAGCCATATAGCCAGAACAGCACCAGCAAGCCAGGCGTTGCCGCCATTAACAGGCGCTGCATGGCCTGTTGCTGGCGCTCGATAACCTCAGGCGCCGACATGTTCATCCACCAAGCGCTGGGCGTCATCCAGGCGCTGCCTGGCGTTCGTCAACTCGGTTGTACTGCTGGCAGGTTGGCGCTCGAGTTTGCTCAGGTCGGCGCGGGCATAGGCCAGCGCCGTCTTCAACTGGCGAAGCTGGCTGTCGATGGGCCGCTTCTCGACACGTTGCAGGTCAGGCCGAGGCTGCTCGGAGGTTTCTTCGGCGGCATGCAAGGCCTGTTCGGCGGCGGTCAGGGCTGCAGCCAGCGTGGCCAGTTGCTCGGCATCGGCAAGGGTGTCCTGGGCTTTTTTCAGCGCGGCGCGGCGCATGGCCAGCTGGATTTTTGCCTGCTTGAGCCCAGGATCTTTAATGGCCTTGGGAGGCGTCGCCGCAGGGGCGTTTGCTTGAAGCGCGATCAATGCCTGTTCGGCGCACTCAAATTGCTGCTGCAGGATGATCAATTGCGACTGCTGCTCAAAGGTCGGCGGATGGCCAAAGGCTTTCAAGGATTTGTGCAGTTGGGCCCGGCTCATGGCCAGGTTGATCTTGGCTTTTTTAAGCGCTGCGTCGATGTCTGCGGCTTTTTGCGCACGCACGCGTTCGATGGCGGCCTGTAGCGGATTGCTATTGATCGCTTCGCTGGGGGCCGGGCGTTGGTTGCGGGCCAGGCGTTCGGCCAGCTTGTGCGCTTCCTCGCGTTGCAGCCGTGCATTGCGCTGCTCGAAGCGACGCCGGGCGCGATCACGCTTGGTCGCCCGCGCCTGGCGCTCCTCGGCCGTAGTGGCATAGCCCGCGACAATCGGCAGTACCGTGGCCTGGGGCAGTGGCAGCATGTCGATGCAATCCACCGGGCAAGGCGCGACACACAGGTCACAGCCGGTGCATTCATCCACGATAACGGTGTGCATCAGCTTGGCCGCGCCGACAATCGCATCCACCGGGCAGGCCTGGATGCACTTGGTGCAGCCGATGCACTCGGCCTCGCGGATGAAGGCAACCTGCGCGGGTGCTTCGCCACGGGCGCGGTCCAGCTCCAAGGGGGGCAAGCTCAACAACTGCGCCAGCTCGGCAATGGTCTCGGTGCCGCCCGGGGGGCACTTGTTGATGGCTTCGCCCTGGGCGATACCCTCGGCGTAGGGTCTGCAACCCGGGTGCCCGCATTTGCCGCATTGGGTCTGGGGCAGCAGGGCATCGATACGTTCAATCAGGCTCATGGTTTGATCATTGCGTTTAAGCCCAGGAACGCCACCGCCAGCAGCCCGGCACTCAGCAGGTCCACGGGCAGGCCTTTGAAGGGCCTGGGGATATCGTTTTCGTCTATTCGCTGGCGCAGGTCGTTGAACAGGCTGAGGACCAGCCAGAACGCGGGGCCGATGCCCAGGCTATAGATCAGCTCGCCTGCGTTGCCCGGGCCCAGGAGGGCCACGCTGAGCACGCCGGTGCTAGCCAGCAGCGGCACCCATAACCCATCGAAGGGCAGTGCGGGCACGCGGCGGGCAAGCGCATTCAGCAACGGCTGACTCAATAGAATCACCACGGGTACATAAGCAAACAGCCATAACGCGCCCAGCGCCAAGGGTTGTAATACAAATTTATCCAGCAGGCAGGCCGATAGGCCGCTGAATGCGACCAACAACGTGGTCGCCAACCCCAGGGCATGCACCCGCCGCCGCTCCAGCTGTGGATCACCGGGCAGCGTCAGACGCAGCAGGTAATGGCTGATCAGGGCGGCGCTGAGAAGGGCGACAAGCAGTTCGGTCATGGTCGAGCCGGTTAAGCAAACAGGGCCTGATTATCCGGCAAGCAGGAAGAGGGTACTAGCGCAAACCGCCCTGTCGCGGCCAATCACCGCGACAGGGCACTTCGGGTTACTTGATGCGCTGGCCAGGCTTGGCGCCGCTGTCCGGGCTGAGCAGGTAGATTTCCTCGCCGCCGGGACCTGCCGCCATCACCATGCCTTCGGAAATACCGAACTTCATTTTCCGTGGCTTGAGGTTGGCAATCATCATGGTCAGCCGACCATCGAGCTTGGACGGATCCGGATAGGCACTCTTGATCCCGGAGAACACATTGCGCTGCTCATCACCGATATCCAGAGTCAGGCGCAACAGCTTGTCGGCGCCTTCCACGGCTTCGGCCTTGATGATCAGTGCAACCCGCAGGTCCACCGCGGCAAACGCGTCGAAGTCGATTTCCGGCGACAGCGGATCCTTGGCCAGCTCGCCATTGCCCGCTGGGGCTGCCTGGCCGGTATCGGTCTGGCTGGCGGTCAGGTCTTCCTTGGAGGCGTCCGTCATGGCCTGTACCTTGACCGGGTCGATACGGGTCATCAGCGGCTTGAATTCGTTGAGCTGATGGTTGTTGAGCAGGCTGGTGTGGTCATTCCAGGTCAACGGTGCAACGTTGAGGAACGCCTCGGCGTCAGCGGCCAGCAACGGCAGCACCGGCTTGAGGAAGATCACCAACTGGCGGAACAGGTTGATGCCGGTGGCGCAGATGGCCTGGACTTCATCCTGCTTGCCTTCCTGCTTGTTCAATGACCACGGCGCCTTGTCGGCGATCCAGGCGTTGGCACGGTCGGCCAGGCCCATGATCTCGCGCATGGCACGGGCAAAGTCGCGGGCTTCATAGGCATCGGCGATGCTTGGCGCGGCGGCCAGGAAGGCGTCGGTCAGCTCCGGCGCGGCGTTGACCGGCACCATCACGCCAGCATTGCCCTTGTGGATAAAACCGGCGCAACGGCTGGCGATGTTGACCACCTTGCCCACCAGGTCCGAATTGACCTTCTGCACGAAGTCTTCCAGGTTCAGGTCCAGGTCGTCGACGCCACGGCCCAGCTTGGAGGCGTAGTAGTAGCGCAGGTATTCCGGCGACAGGTGGTCCAGATAGGTGCGCGCCTTGATAAAGGTGCCACGGGACTTGGACATCTTCTGGCCATTGACCGTCAGGTAACCGTGTACGGCGATGCCGGTTGGCTTGCGGTAGCCCGAACCTTCGAGCATTGCTGGCCAGAACAGGGCGTGGAAGTTGACGATATCCTTGCCGATGAAATGGTACAGCTCGGCGGTGGAGTCCTTGCCCCAGAACGCGTCGAAGTCCAGCTCAGGCGTGCGGTCGCAGAGGTTCTTGAAGCTGGCCATGTAGCCGATCGGCGCATCCAGCCATACATAAAAGTATTTGCCCGGCTCATCGGGGATCTCGAAGCCGAAGTACGGCGCATCGCGGGAGATGTCCCACTGTTGCAGGCCGGCATCCAGCCATTCGGCGATCTTGTTCGCCACCGCGTCCTGCAGGGTGCCGCTGCGGGTCCAGGTTTGCAGCATTTCCTGGAAGTCCGGGAGCTTGAAGAAGAAGTGCTGGGAATCCTTGAGTACCGGGGTGGCGCCCGAGATCGCCGACTTCGGATCCTTCAGGTCGGTCGGTGCGTAGGTGGCACCGCATTTTTCGCAGTTGTCGCCGTACTGATCTTCAGTGCCGCACTTGGGGCAGGTGCCCTTGATGAAGCGGTCGGCCAGGAACATTTTCTTTTCCGGGTCGAAATACTGGGTGATCGAGCGCGTGGCAATGTGCCCAGCGTCACGCAGTTTCAGGTAGATCTGGCTCGACAGCTCGCGGTTTTCTTCGGCGTGGGTCGAGTGGAAGTTGTCGAAATCCACCAGGAACTCGGCAAAGTCGGCGCTATGTTCAGCCTGGACGTTGGCGATCAGTTGTTCCGGAGTGATGCCTTCCTTTTCGGCGCGCAACATGATGGCCGAACCGTGGGCGTCGTCCGCGCAGACATAAATGCATTGATTGCCGCGATGCTTCTGGAAGCGCACCCACATATCGGTCTGGATGTACTCAAGCATATGGCCAAGATGGATGGAACCATTGGCATAGGGCAGGGCGCTGGTGACGAGGATCTTGCGTGGCTCGGACATGGGGCTCGGCTACTTGATGAAACGGAGGTCGGCCACTATAAAGCGCCGGGAAATTTATTTCACCCCGTGAGGCTGTTTCAGGGTTTTCCAATGTCGCGAAAGCATGCCCCTCAAGCGCTGGAACGGTTAGGATAGCCGCCTGTTTTAGTCTGTCTTTTCCGGGAGTAGCCCATGAGCGCCGTCAATCGCGCAGCGGTGGAAGCCGTTCTTCGCCAGTACACCGATCCCTATCTTAACCAGGACCCGGTCAGCGCCGGCTGTGTCCGGGCCATTGATGTGCAGGGCGATCAGGTCACGGTCCAGCTTGAACTGGGCTACGCCGCAGGTTTGTTCAAGAGTGGCTGGGCACAGATGCTGCAAATGGCCATTGAAGGCCTGGACGGTGTGCGTTCGGCCAAGGTCGACATCCAGTGCGTGATCGCCGCGCACAAGGCCCAGGCCCAGATCCCTGGCCTGGCCAACGTCAAGAACGTGGTGGCCGTGGCATCCGGCAAGGGCGGCGTGGGCAAGTCGACCACCGCGGCCAACCTGGCCCTGGCCCTGGCCCGTGAAGGGGCCAGGGTGGGGATTCTCGACGCCGATATCTATGGCCCCAGCCAAGGCGTGATGTTCGGCATTGCCGAAGGTTCGCGGCCGAAGATCAAGGACCAGAAGTGGTTCGTGCCGATCCAGGCCCATGGCGTGGAAGTGATGTCGATGGCGTTCCTCACCGATGACAACACGCCTATGGTCTGGCGTGGGCCGATGGTCTCCGGGGCCTTGATGCAGCTGGTGATGCAGACCGATTGGGGCAACCTCGACTACCTGGTGATCGACATGCCGCCAGGCACCGGTGATATCCAACTGACCCTGGCGCAAAAGGTGCCGGTGGCGGGTGCCGTGATCGTGACCACGCCCCAGGACCTGGCGCTGCTCGACGCGCGTAAAGGCGTGGAGATGTTCCGCAAGGTCAACATCCCGGTGCTGGGTGTGGTGGAAAACATGGCGGTGCACATCTGCTCCAACTGCGGTCATGCCGAGCATCTGTTCGGCGAAGGCGGCGGCGAGAAACTCGCCACCCAATATGGCGTTGAGCTGCTGGCGTCGTTGCCGCTGTCGATGGGCATTCGTGAGCAGGCCGATGGTGGCAAACCGACGGTGGTCGCCGAGCCCGACGGGCAGATCGCCATGGTCTACCAGGAGCTTGCCCGTCACGTGGGCGCGCGGATCGTCTTGCAGGAAGCCGGTTCCCAGGCAATGCCGACCATCACTGTCAGCGACGACTGATCGACCTCAAGGTAAAAAAGCCTCGACCTTGTCGGGGCTTTTTAATGTCTGGCGTAAACCTTTTGGGAGGCTGGGTACGCATTTCCCTAATGGCCCGTGTAAGCATTCGCTTACTTTTTCGTAAGTGTTTGGTTTTTTAACCGTGCCGGGACGTCTCAAATTACCCGGATACATTTATATCTTATTGAAAAATAACATTTAATTTTTTTATGAGGAGGGCGATTGCGTGTTGTGCTTGAGAATGGATCCCGTTGAACTTGTTCGGGAAGTCTCTAATATCAGCCCTGTGTCCACGGATTGACACGGTCATCAAGGAACGATGACTCAAGGAACCTCGCAGGATGCGATTCATCAGGACGATGAAAAGGAACACAGGGACTAGGGAAAAAATGTGGGCGGGTCAAACCGCCCCTTTTTTTTGCCTGCAGAAAAGTGAAAGGCCGCCACGCAGAAACGCAAAAAGGCCCGCAAGGGGCCTTTTGGAGGGGCGCGACGCAGTTAGCGTTCGAGGTCTTTGATCTTGCCTTTTACGCCATCCCACTCGGCTGCGTCTGGCAGCGAGTCTTTCTTCTCAGTGATGTTTGGCCAGATTTCCGCCAGCTCAACGTTCAACTGAATAAATTCCTGCATCTCTTCCGGGACTTCATCCTCGGAGAAAATCGCAACGGCCGGGCATTCTGGCTCACACAGGGCGCAGTCAATGCACTCGTCCGGGTGGATTACCAAGAAGTTCGGGCCTTCGTAAAAGCAGTCCACCGGACACACTTCTACGCAGTCGGTGTACTTGCACTTGATGCAGTTGTCGGTGACGACGAAGGTCATTTCTAATTCTCTCCTCAGGCGGCGGCAGCGAAACCCCTTGTGGCAGGGCTCGCGAGGTTCGGGAGCGATAGTCTGCAGGCCAGGCTAAAAGCCCGCAGCATCCCAAACCGCGCGAGAGTCTACCAGCTTGCAAGCGTCTGCGTTATATCCGAGTCTTCAGTGCATATAACATTTCGAGCGCTTTACGCGGTGTCAAGTCATCCAGGTCAAGCTTTGCTAACTCATCCAGCACCGGATGGGGCAGGCTGGCGAACATATCGCTCTGGTGCGGTGCCGCCGGTTTGCTGGCGGCCTTGGCTGGGCTGACGACCACATTCTCATGGGGCAGGGCCGTGGTTTCCAGGCGGCTGAGGTGCTCGCGGGCGCGCAAAATCACGTCGTTCGGTACACCGGCCAACTGGGCCACGGCCAGGCCGTAACTCTGGCTGGCCGGCCCTGGCAGCACATGGTGCAGGAACACGATGCGTTCGTTGTGCTCGGTGGCATTGAGATGCACGTTGGCCACCAGTGGCTCGCTTTCCGGCAGCACGGTCAGTTCGAAGTAGTGGGTGGCAAACAGCGTATAGGCCCGCAGATGCGCCAGGCGCTCGGCGGCAGCCCAGGCCAGGGACAGGCCGTCGAAGGTACTGGTGCCGCGTCCCACTTCGTCCATCAGCACCAGGCTACGGTCGCTGGCGTTGTGCAGGATATTGGCGGTCTCGCTCATTTCCACCATAAAGGTCGATCGGCCACCGGCCAGGTCATCGCTGGAGCCGATCCGGGTAAAGATGCGGTCCACCAGGGACAACTCGCAACTGGCCGCCGGCACGAAGCTACCGATATGGGCCAGCAACACGATCAATGCGGTCTGGCGCATGTAGGTGGATTTACCGCCCATGTTCGGACCGGTGATCACCAGCATGCGCGTATCGTCATCCAGAGACAGGTCGTTGGCCACGAACGGGGTGGTCAGCACTTGTTCCACTACCGGGTGGCGACCCTGGACAATGCGCATGCACGGCTCGCTGACAAACCGCGGGCAGTTCAGGTCAAGGTTCAAGGCGCGTTCGGCAAGGTTGCTCAACACATCCAGCTCGGCCAGGGCTGCGGCGGTGTCCTGCAAGGGGGCCAGCTTGCCGATCAGGTCTTCGAGCAAGGCCTCATAGAGCATCTTCTCCCGGGCCAGGGCGCGGCTCTTGGCCGACAGCGCCTTGTCTTCGAACTCCTTCAGTTCGGGGGTAATGAAGCGTTCGGCACCCTTGAGTGTCTGGCGGCGCTGGTAATCGATAGGCGCCTGTTCGGCCTGCTTGCTCGGCAACTCAATAAAGTAGCCGTGCACGCGGTTATAGCCGACTTTCAGGTTAGCCAGGCCGGTACGCGCCTTTTCGCGGGCTTCCAGGTCGATCAGGAACTGCCCGGCGTTCTCGCTCAAGGCTTGCAGCTCGTCCAGCTCGCTGTCGTAGCCGGTCTTGAGCACGCCGCCGTCGCGGATGATCGCCGGTGGGTTGTCGATAATGGCTTTTTCCAGCAGCGCAGCCAGTTCCGGGTAGGTGCTGGCCGTGACGGCAAGTTGCTGCAGGTGCGGCGCTTCCAGCTCGGTCATAGCCTGTTGCAGCTCGGGCAGTACGCCCAGCGCGTCACGCAGGCGCGCCAGGTCGCGCGGGCGGGCATTACGCAGGCCGATGCGCGCGAGAATCCGCTCGATATCGCCGATTTCCTTGAGCTGCGGTTGCAGCTTTTCAAAGCGGTAGCCGTCCAGCAGGCAGGTAATAGAGGACTGGCGTGCCTGCAGCACGGTCAGGTCGCGCAGCGGGCGGTTCAGCCAACGGGTCAGCAAGCGGCTGCCCATGGCGGTCTGGCAACGGTCCACCACCGACTGCAGGGTGTTGTCGCGCCCACCTGCCAGGTTGGTGTCCAACTCCAGATTGCGTCGGCTGGCCCCATCGAGCACTACCGTGTCGTCCAGGCGCTCATGGCGCAGGCTGCGCAAATGAGGCAGGGCGGTGCGCTGGGTTTCCTTGGCGTAATTGAGCAGGCAACCCGCGGCGCCGATGGCCAGGGTCAGGGTCTCGCAACCAAAACCCTTCAAATCTTGTACGGAAAATTGCTGGCACAGACTTTTCAGCGCCGAATCGCGCTCAAAATCCCACGGCGCACGACGCTTGGCCCCACGGCGTTTTTCTGCCGGCAAATCCTTGGGCCAGTCATCCGGGATCATCAATTCCACCGGATTGATCCGCTCCAGTTCCGCCAGCAGGTTTTCCCAGCCCTTGATTTCCAGGACCGTGAAATTGCCACTGGTGATGTCCAGCACCGCCAGGCCGAACAGCCGCTCATCCCCCAGCACCGCCGCGATCAGGTTGTCACGCCGCTCATCCAGCAGGGCCTCATCACTCACCGTCCCCGGTGTAATGATGCGCACCACCTGACGCTCCACCGGCCCCTTGCTGGTGGCCGGGTCGCCGATCTGCTCGCAGATCACCACCGACTCACCGAGCTTGACCAGCTTGGCCAGGTAACCTTCCAACGAGTGATAGGGAATCCCACACATCGGAATCGCCTGCCCAGCCGACTGCCCGCGCGCGGTCAGGGTGATGTCCAGCAACTTGGCGGCCTTCTTCGCATCTTCATAGAAGATCTCGTAGAAGTCGCCCATGCGATAGAACATCAACTGATCAGGGTGCTGGTTTTTCAGGCGCCAGTACTGCTGCATCATCGGCGTGTGGGAGGACAGATCGGACGTGTTTTTACTCATTGGATAGTAGGCAAATTCGTTGAAAGTGATGGGGCAAAGGGGGCGCTTGGCCCAGCATTTTTTGCGATGGCGGCAAGGTTAACATGCGAGCTCGGCCGTTCGCAGGTTGCAAGCGGCTAGGTAAAACGTAAAACGAGGTGACGCATTTACTTGAAGGGTGGCCAATAAAAAGCCCGACATTAGGTCGGGCTTTTGTCCATAGGCGGGATAGACGTCAGGTCCGCTTTGTTTCTGCCTGCATCATGACAAGATTCTGTTGCTTGGTGGCTTCGATTAGCACCTGGCTGTAGACGCGCTTTTTTTGATCCGATTTTGCGTTACGAATAAAGTCAGCAAAGGGGTTTTTCGCTCCTCTGGACAAGCCCAGCTTGATCGAAATCATCATTGCGCCCCCGATGGTGGTAGTTCGAGCCTGGCTTTTAGATCAGCCCGCGAGTGTCGTTCGGGAATATGGTAGTCAATTTTTTCGACGCCGGCTTTGTAGAGCCGTCCCGAGTTGTCGATATGCTTGAGCAGCAAATCCACATGAATATCGCTTCCGTACTCTAGCTTAAGTGCGTTGACCACGTCACGTGCAGCGAAGTACTGCTCGATGAAGTGCTCTTTGCGAATTTTTCTTCCTTCAGCTGCCTCGCGGGCTTTGACGAAGCCCCACGCAAGCATTGGATCTTGGTAGACATACAATATCTGGACGAATCTTCCTTTTCTCAAGGAGCGTTCTACGTTTCTTCCTGGCTACCTCAATATTTGAGAAGGTGCCGTCGAGCAGAAATGACTGCCGTTGCTCCATCGCAAGATCCACGATTTTTTCAACTAGAATCGAAACGCCGCGTTGAAATAACCATGAGTTTCCTCCTGTATAGGCGGCGAATTCGCCACGCAGTTCATCAGGATCAATTCGCAGGATCTTGCTGTCGGCAAACAGATTTACCAAGGCAATTGAAGCCTCGGTTTTTCCGGCACCAGGTGAGCCCGCCATATAGACGGAGACCGGAGCTTCCTCTGGTAGATAAATACTCTTATCGGTCAGGCGTTTGGCGATGGATTTCCTGTTTGAACGAGCAAAGCTCAAGGCGTCGTCTAAGGTTTTTCTCTCGTTCGGCGTCATCAGTTGATCACTTGGATCTGCACCGTTTTCCATCAAACAAGCTCTGCATTTTTTGCGATGGCGGCAAGGTTAACATGCGAGGTCAGTGCTTCGCAGTTCACAAACATCTAGGTACAACCGCATGCTTCATGCACAAAATATGCAAATTAGCATTTGCCAACCCCCAAAACTCCCGTCACTATCCGGTTTATGCAAAAACGCAACGTTTCAATCGTCTTAAGAGAGCTGCTCGATCGCGACGGGATCTCCCCCACGGAGCTTCACCGGCGTACCGGCGTGCCTCAATCCACTCTGTCCCGGATTCTCAGCGGCAAGATCGTTGATCCGTCGGACAAGCACATCTCGCGTATCGCCGATTATTTTCGGGTGAGCACTGACCAGTTGCGCGGGCGCGCGGGGTCGGCGTGGCAGGAAGAGCGTGACCCGATGCATTCGGAGCTCAAGGACATAAGCCTGTGGGACGACGACACGCCCGTTAATGATGACGAGGTGTCGATCCCCTTTTTGCGCGAGGTTGAATTGGCTGCTGGATCAGGAAGATTCGTCATCGAGGAAAGCGAGAAGGCCAGCTTGCGGTTCGGCAAGCGCAGCCTGCGGCATAACGGTGTGCAGTTCGACCAGGCCAAGTGTGTGACGGTGCGCGGCAACAGCATGCTGCCGGTGTTGCGCGATGGGGCGACGGTGGGGGTGAACGCCGGCAAGAGCGGGATTGGCGATATCGTGGATGGCGATTTGTATGCCATCAACCACAACGGCCAATTGCGGGTCAAACAGCTCTATCGTCTACCTTCGGGGATCCGCCTGCGCAGCTTCAATCGCGATGAGCATCCGGATGAGGACTACAGCTTCCAGGATATCCAGGAGGAGCAGATCAGCATTCTCGGCCACGTTTTCTGGTGGGGCATGTACGCCCGCTAAACCTTATCGGTAAGAAACAGCCCGCCTGAGAGCGGGCTTTTTTTTGCCTGTGGAAAACCTCCAAGTGCCCGCTGCTTAAGGAGTTAATGCGTTTGTGCATTTCATTTGCAAAATAAAATGCATTTATGCATTGACTGTATATGCATACATGCATATTCTCCATCTCAAGCCAGCCAACAAGGCCTGGTGGAGGCGGCAAGGATGCTGCCAAGGAAGACAAGGAAGGCACGCAACACTGGCATGGATGCCATCGAGTGATGGCAAGGACGCCAGGCAACACCGGCAAGGATGCCGACGCTCTTTAGTTTCACAGTTTTACAACAGGCAGCGATGAACCGGCCTTGACGGTTCAGAGGGTTGGCAACTGACCCGGGTGTGCAGCGTAAAGCACCAGAAGCAGTTATCCGGCAGACAGGGATCGTGGTCGGACAAACATCGAGGAAAGATCCGTACCGCGCCAGTAGCGCCGAAAGATCGCACGGACCGTATTACTGAAAAGCCCGGGCCACCGGGCTTTTTGGAATGCCTACCGACAACCCCATCCATCTATTTATCAACGTACCGGCCATCTGCCGGTTTTACGCATTCCAGGAGGCGTGACATGACAAACGAGCAGCAAGCGTTGGCAGAAATGCCTATCTGGCTGGTGATTATTCTGGCCCTGATCGGCGGCGTATCCGGGGAGATGTGGCGCGCCGACAAGGAGGGCGCCCGCGGTTGGTCGCTGGTCCGCCGCCTGGCCCTGCGTTCCGGGGCATGCATGGTGTGCGGGGTTTCAGCGTTGATGTTGCTGTACGCCGCTGGCATGTCGATCTGGACGGCCGGTGCCTTGGGGTGCTTGACCGCCATGGCCGGTGCCGATGTCGCCATCGGCCTTTATGAGCGCTGGGCCGCCAAGCGCATCGGGATCAACCAGCCCCCGGATTCAAAATGATTGTTGCAAGGAAGCCACGCCATGACCCTCATTGAAAAACCTTCACAGCTGCCGATTGCCATCGGCCAGGCGCTGCGTGCGGCGTTCCCCAAGCTACAGGTAGGCAGCCCGCCGGGCGTTCTGGCGGCGGATGAAACCGGTGTGGCGATCACGCTCGAGCGTAATGGCCCGGGCGTACGCTCCCTTGAAGGGCGCAAGGCCCATGTGCTGTCGATTTCACTCAAGATCATGGCCGCCCAGGGCGCGCAGCCCTTTGAGGCCTGTGACCTGGCGAGTCAGTTGATGGACCTGGTGCTGGATAACCGTTGGCAATTGCCGGCGGCCCAATGCGATGTGCCCATGAATATCGTCGCGCTGCCGGCGACCCTGGAGGGTGCCGAGACCCATTACGACAGTTGGACCGTGTCCTTCAACCAAACCCTGTACCTCGGCCCGCCGCTGCTTGACGACCCCATCGGCAAGCCGCTGTTTGCCTGCACCTGGGAGGTGTCGAATATCGACGACCCCGATCAATACCGGCCATTGCAGGAGTAGCCCATGTTCGATGCACTGTTACGCCTGCAACTGGCACCCATCGTCGAGCGGCTAGCGCAGATGGAAACCCAGCTTGAAGACCTCTATCGGCGGGCCGAGAGCTTTTGCCGGATCGGCGTGTGCCAGGAGGTCGACGCGGCCAGCAATACCTGCAAGGTCAGCCATGGTGAATTGCTGACCCCGGCGATTCGCTTTTTCAACCCCAGCGCCGGGGCGCAGACGGAAACACGGATCCCCACGGTGGGTGAGCAATGCCTGCTGCTCAACTACGGCGGCGGCGAGGGCGGGGGCCAGTCGGTGGCGTTGTTTGGCCTGAACAGTGACCGCTTTCCGCCGCTGTCCAGTGTGGCCAGCCTGACGAGCCGGCGTTATGAGGACGGCACGCAAAGCGCCTACGACGCCGCAGCACATGTATTGGATTGGAACAATGGACCAGCGGCATTCAGCGGCTCTCGCGAGCAAGTGGAAATGAGTTTGGGCGCCGCGCGTTTAGTCATGACCGCCGCAACCATCAGTCTGCAGGTCGGAGCCGTCGGCATGATGGTGGATGCATCCGGCGTGCACTTGAGTGGCCCGGTGGTGGATCACCAGGGCCGAGTTATCAGCACGGCATAAGGATTTGCCATGATCGGAATTGAGAGAAACACCGGGGCCGTGGTGGACGACTGGCCGCAATTCGTCCAGCGCGCCACCCGGGCCCTGACCACGCCTTTGGGCACACGGCAGAAACGCCCGCTTTACGGTTCGCTGATCCCGCAGCTGCTGGGGCAGAACCTGGGCGACGATCTGCTGATCCTCGCCCAAAGCCATGCCGCCCAGGCCTTTTACAATCCGCAGAACGGCATCGGCGATTTTGTGCCGCAAGTCATCGTCGCCAATCGCCAGGGCGCAGGCCTGCTGTTGCGGTTTGCCGGCACCTGGAAAAACCGCAAGCAATCCTTCGAGGTGGTGACATGAGCATGTTGATCCCTGGGCAGAACCAACTGGCGCCGCCCGACCTCATCGCCGTCGATGAATTCGAACCGTTGCTGGCGCAGTTCAAGACGTTTGTCGTCGACTATGTGGCCGCCCGCGCCCCGCAAAGCGCGGCCAAGCTCAAGGTCAGCCTGGACAACGAAAGCGAGTTGTTGACCCTGGCCCTGGAAGCCTTTTGCGTGCGCCTGCAAACCCATGAGCGCAAGTACAACGCCCGCATCCAGCAGATGCTGGCGTGGTGGGCCACCGGCAGCAACCTGGATGCGCGCCTGGCCGATATGGGCCTGGAACGCCAGGTACTCGACCCGGGCGACCCGGCGGCGTTCCCGCCGGTGCCGCCGACCCTGGAAAGCGATGACGATGCGCGGCTGCGCTACTACCTGGCGCCCCACGCGCCGGCTGCGGGTTCGCGCATGCAGTATCGCCGTGAGGTCTTCACCCTTGGCGAGCGGCCGGTGGTGAAAGTACAGAGTGCCGCTGCAGGCGTGGTGACGGTCAGTTATACCTTCGACCCGGATGGTTATGCCGCCCAGGTCAAGGATGGCAACGCCCGGCGCACGGCACCTGGCGAGGTAATGGTCACAGTGCTTTCCCGCTCGGGTAATGGCACGCCATCGACAGACTTGCTTGAAGGTGTGCGCCGCCATTTCGCCCGGCCCGATGTGCGCCCGGAAACCGATTGGGTGACGGTGCAGGGCGCGCAGATCGTGCCCTACAAGATCCGCGTGGTCGCCCGGATCAACGCCGGCCCGGACTCGGGGCTGACGCAAGTGGCGGCCCAGCAGTTGCTGCAACGTTATGCCGAATCCTGCCACCGCCTTGAAGGGCGCGTGGACCCGAGTTGGATCGACTACACCATTCACAGCGCCGGGGCTGCGCAACTGGAGATTCTCGAACCGTTGGCACCGATCGTCACCACAGCCTTCCAGGCTCCGTATTGCACGGGTGTCGAGGTGCAGGTGCTGACGCTATGAGTGAGCACACATCCAGTTTATTGCCGGCCAACAGTTCACCGCTGGAGAAGGCGTTGGACCTGGGCTTGGGCAAGCTGCTCGACCGGGTCGAGCCGCCGTTTCCGACGCTGATGAATCCGCTGCAAACGCCGCAGGCCTTCCTGCCTTACCTGGCCGCCGACCGTGGCGTGAGTGAATGGAACGCCGCAGCCGACGAAACCGAAAAACGCCTCACGGTCGCCCTGTCCTGGCAGATCCAGCGCCAGGCCGGCACACCCAAGGCGTTGAGCCACGCGGTCGAATCCCTGGGATTTACCCCCAACATCCTGGCCTGGTACCAACAGCGTCCGCTGGCCCAGCCCTACACCTTCGACGTGCAAGCGATCATCGGCCGCAGTTGGTCCAGTGGCGACCACAACCGCCTGATCCGCCGCATCAACGCGGCCAAGAGCGAGCGCGACCTGGCCACCATCACCCTGGTGCATGAAGTGTTCGGTGGGCTGCCGATCACCGGCGCCGCCCACCGGGCGCTGAACGACGGCGAGTTGTCGTTGTGCGGCGCGCTGCCGGAACTTGTATTGAGTTCAAGGCTTAACAGTGCGGGCATCGCCCAGCACTACACCATTAACGACTACGACCTCAGGGCGCAGCCATGACCGATGACACTACGCGCCTGGTGCGCTTCACCTCCAAGGGTTTGGATGAAGTGCTGCAGGCAAAGAACCAAGGCTTGAAAGGCGAAATCACCCACATCGCCGCTGGCACCGGCCGCTACAACCCCACCGGCAACGAAACCGCCCTGCGCAACGAGCGCCAGCGCGTGGCGATTGTGGATTACGAAGACCTGGGCCAGCGCCAACTGCGCATGGCCGCGCTGTTTGATGGCGATGGCGAATATGAGATTGGCGAGTTTGGGTTTTATCTCGCCAGTGGCACGTTGTTGGCCGTGTACTCGGTGGCGGGGAAGTTACTGACGTATAAGGCGGCGGCTGCGCGGGTGTTGCAGAAGTTTACGTTGGATATTTCGCCGTTGCCGGTGGATAGCGTGACGATTGTGGTGGGCAGTGAAAACCTCAACTTGTTATTGGCGCAAGAATTGGCGGTACTCTCTGCTGCCACGATCGACAATATGAATAGAGAAGTGTCTATCTTGTTTCGTGTTATGGCTTTAGAAGCAGGCTAGTGCTTCTATGTTTTAGAGTTGGTTGTATTGTTTTAACGCTTTGTAGTGGAAGCGATATGGATTTTATCGATCAGTTAAAAGGACTTTTATTGTGAGTGCAGAACAGAAGCTGGTTGCAGTAGTCGACGCTGCGAATGATTTGACAAAAATGATCTCAGCTAAAATTGGTGATATCGATTTAAAGGTGCAGCAAGCCGTGACTGTTGTTCCTCAGACTGTACGGCGGGCCATGGATATCGCGCTTTATGTGGATGGCGTTTCCGGTAGCGACACGAACGATGGCCTCAGTTGGGCAACAGCAGTAAAGACTATTGCTGGAGCTTTTGTCAGAATGATTTCGGGAGGAAGGAACTCTATAATTCTTAAACCTGGTTCTGCTTATTCACTGCCCAAAGATCAGAGTTGTGACAATAAGACGATCTCTATTCAACCTAGTGAATTCGTAGCTTATGATTCGAACTCCTATGTAGAATTGCTGGCTGAGCCTGTAGTAGGCGAGGATGGCAGGGCTCAGGCGGGTGGTTTTCATCTAGGTTACAATTCAGTGTTAGTGTTTTATGGTTGCAAACTAAAAACGGCTAAACTGTCGGCGGTGTTCCAAGGTAAAGGGCATGATGTTTGGCGTACATCATTTATCAAAACCCATAATTCAAAAAGCTTTGTTATGCTTCAGCATTGTTCGATAGAGTTGAATAACGGTGCGTTTATGTATCAGCATACGTCGGGGTCAATTGGTGTCGCTGACTTGTTTATGCGTAATGTCTTGTTGAATAAAGTGTCCGTGAGTACTTTGCCGGTCTCTACGGGGTATCAGTTTTTGATGGGGAGTTACCATAATGTTGCGGTCCCATTTGCTTTGTATGGAATAGAAATGGTTCGGCAAGATGCGTCTACTTGGGCGGAGTTGATCTCTCAGGATATGTCTAATGCTCTAACGAATATTAAGGATTGAGTGATATGGAGATTGTTAAAAGTTTGGAGTTCGCTTCGCGTAAATACACTGAATGCTCTCGTGAGTATCTTGTTGGCGCGGGTATCCCGGTAGACCTGATTAACGAGACATTGGTGACGCAGCGCGTGGTGTTTGCCCAGCAAGCGAGGCGGGAGGCTTATGTGGCAGAAGCTGACCCGCTCTATCTGGAGTGGCAATACGATCAGAAGCCCGATTCTGAAAGAGTTTGGCGTGACAAAGTTGCCGAGATTAAAACCCGATTCCCATTGCCAGAAGAAAAGTAAATCCCACCGCGAAAGCGGTTTTTTTTCGCCCGCCCAAAGCCCCTCCCGCAGGGGCTTTGCGCTTTTTGCACCCGGAGAATTCCCCCCATGGCCAACCGCCAAACCTACACCGTCCTCATCCCATTCCCCACCGGAGGTGGCCACTGGTCCACCGTCGGCCAGGAATTGGACCTGCTGGACGTCGAAGCATCCGCTCTGCGCACTGCCGGCCGCCTGGAACTGACCAGCGTGCTGGCTGCCGCCCAAGACACCCCACCGGCCAAGAAGGCCGTCACCAAGAAGGCTGAATAATCATGGCTGAGGTTTTGAACTTCGAGCATAACGGCATCACCGTCAATGCCAGCGAATCCCCCGAGGCCATGGGTGGCCTGGGTGACAACGTGATCGGCCTGGTCGGTACTGCGCCCAATGCGCACCTGTCGATCCCGAAAAACGCCCCGTTTCGCATCAACAGCTTCACCGCCCAGGCACTGCTGGACCCTACCGGCGCCGAGTCGGGCACGCTGTTTCATGCGGTGTACCAGATCCTCAAAGTGGTCAAGGTGCCGGTCTATGTGGTGATCGTCGAAGAGGGCAGCACGCCCGCCGATACGCTTAATAACGTGATCGGCGGCAATGAGCCGGTGACCGGTCGCAAACTGGGCCTCGCGGCGCTTGGCAGCGTCCCGGAAGACCTGACGATCATTGGCGCGCCAGGCTTTACCGGGACCAAGGCCGTGGCCGGTGAGTTTGCCGCTTTCGGCAAGCGCATCAAGGCCCGCGTGGTGCTGGACGGCAAAGACGCCAGCGTCGCCGATCAAGTGACCTACAGCGGCGAGCTGGGTGGCGCCGACCTGGGTTTCGACCGCTGCCTGCTGGTACACAACATGCCGTCGGTGTACTCCAAGGCGGCGAAGAAAAACGTGTTCCTCGCGCCGTCGTCCCTGGCCATCGCCGCCTTGGCCAAGGTCAAGCAGTGGGAGAGCCCAGGCAACCAGGTGACCTTCGCCGAAGACGTGTCGCGGGTGGTCGAGTACAACATCCTCGACACCTCCACCGAGGGCGACCTGCTCAACCGCTACGGCGTGAGCTATTACGCGCGCACCATCCTCGGCGGCTTCTCGCTGCTGGGTAACCGCTCCATCACCGGCAAGTTCATCAGCTATGTGGGCCTGGAAGACGCCATCAGCCGCAAGCTGGTCAAGGCCGGGCAGAAAGCCATGGCGCACAACCTGACCAAGTCGTTCATGGACCAGGAGGTCAAGCGCATCAACGACTGGCTGCAAACCCTGGTGGCCGACGAGACCATCCCGGGCGGCAGCGTGTACCTGCACCCGGAACTCAACAGTGTCGAGAAGTACAAGAACGGCACCTGGTTCATCGTGATCGACTACGGCCGCTACGCGCCGAACGAACACATGGTTTATCAACTCAATGCCCGCGATGAAATCATCGAGCAATTCCTGGAGGACGTTCTCTAATGTTTACCAACCGAGTCAGACAGGCCATTGCGGCCACCCTCCAGGGCCTGCCGCTGTCGGCGACCGTCGAAGAGTTCACCCCGCCGAAGATCGAATTCGAAATGGAGCCCATGTCCGGCGGGCGCTTTATCGCCGAAGAAATGGCCAAGAGCGCCAAGGTGCTGAACGCCAAATTGGTGCTGCAAGGCGCCGGTCCTGAAATCATGCTGGCCCTGGGTGTGCGCTTGGGCGACGACATCCTGCTCAACGTGCGCGAAGCGGGCCAGGACCAGGACGGCAAGACCTATTTCACCTACCACACCGTCGGCGGCAAGCTCAAATCCCTGGACGAGGCCAAGCTGAAGATGGGCGACAAGGCCACCACTACACTGGATCTGTCCTGCCGCACCTACCAGCGCCTGGACAACGGCGTGCCGGTGATCGACATCGACGTACGCACCCAGAAGTTCATGCTCAACGGCGTCGACATCCTCGGTGATGCCCGGCGCGCGGTGCTGATGCCGTAAGCCTTTTCACCCATCTGAAATAGTCACGGTCAGTGTGGGAGCTGGCTTGCCTGCGATTGCATCACCTCTGTTCAACTGAAAGACCGCGCTGCCTGTATCGCAGGCAAGCCAGCTCCTCCATTGACCGTGCCCACGACGGGTCCAACATTTTTACTCAAGGAATTTCGCCCATGGCCTGGAAGCCACCCCTGCATATCCTGCTGGCGCCGATCACCGCCGACAGCGGTGCGAGCATCGAGCAGATCCAACTCAAACCCTTGTTCTACGCCGCGCAAAAACAAGCGTTGGCCCGCGCCGGCGAGGACGAGGACGACCAGTTCTTCGAACTGGCCAAACTGGCCACCGGCCTCTCGGAAAAGGAACTCGACCAACTTAAGCGCCCGGACTACGTGAGCATTGCCCAGCACGTACACGACATGTCGACGCGCCCGACCTCGTTCTTTCTGGGCGACTCCACCGAGCCTGGCGAGCAGGTGCAACTGCTGCTGCCGCTGGAAGTGGCCGGCCGCGTGTTGACCAGCGTCACCCTGGAAATGCCCGCCCTGCGTGCCACCAAGGTGATGAAAAAACTCGCCACGAACAAAGAGCGCGCCGAGTTCATTACCTCGCACTGCACCGGCCTGATGATCCCCGATCTGGACGGCCTGGCCGTGCCCGACTGGACACAACTGCAGGAGCGCATCGACGATTTTTTAAACAAACCGGCGGACTTCTTTCGCAGCGCGACATCGAAGTAATCCTCGACGTCGTCCCGCTGGTTTACTCGGTAAACGAAGCGGAAATTCTCGAATGGGATGCCGCAAAAGCATTGCGCCGCTACGACATCGCGATTAATCGCCTTGGCGTCAAATAGGAGTAGAGCGAGATGCAAGACCCTCGATATACGCTCAAGCTCGCCGACGAAGACAAACGCTGGATGACCTTTCCCGGGCTGGCCGAAAGTGGAGCCTTGCAACTGCCGGGCCTGCTTGAAGCACAGGACGAAAGTCTGGTTGGCGCCTCCAGTGTGGGCGGCGCAACCGAGCCGCCGTCTGAGCTGAGCCTGGCCCTGGCCAACGCCAGCCTGCATATCCACGCGTTGACCGAGGAACAGGTGCGCCTGCGCGAGAGCCTGGAAACCCTCAATGGCACCCTGTTTATCACGGGTGGACCGCTGGGCGGCACGGTCGTTGAAGCCATGACCAGTGCGCCGCAAGCTGCGCCCGAAGACAAGGCCTCGGCGACTGAGTCCTGGTTGAGCAAGAGTTCCAAATGGGTGGGTGAAAGCTTGCTTGATACGGTCAAGAGCCGGGTATCGGGCAAGGTAGTCGATGCAACGCTGGGCAAGTTGCCCTACGTCGGGAAATTGTTCCGGGACGATAGCAAGGACTGCTGCTGCCCAGGCGCCAGCGAACCCTTGACCGGGCGGGCTCGTTACGGGCCCAAAGGGTCACGAAAAACGGTGAGGCAAAACGGCACTGGCCGCACCAGCCCACCGATGCCGAGAAAAACCTCAGGGACCGGCAGGAGCGCCACTGGGCCCATGGCAATCATGAGGAGCCTGGGCGAGCGCGCAGGCAAGATGTTTGACGGCCTGAAAACGGGGTTCCTGGCGCGGGTGACTGCGGTAAGCGTCAGCCGGCGAAGGGTTTCTACCCGTGGGTTGAGCGCAGGCAAGGCGTTGCTATTAAAGAGTGCATCAGCCCTCGGCCTGCGCAAGGCCCCAGCCTCCCGCCTGGTCCCAACCCTGAGCCGGCTGGGGTCCATCGGCGTGCGCAGGTTGACGCCATTGCGCTCCGCCGATGCCGCCATCAACGTCGTCCAGGGCGTGCGCAGCGGCAACATGCGAGCCGTCGGCAGCGGCCTCGGTACCGCCGGTGCCGCATGGGCCGGCGCTTCTGCCGGAGCGGCCCTTGGCACCCTGGTATTCCCTGGCGTGGGCACTGCGGTGGGCGGCGTTATCGGTGGCCTGTTGGGCGGCGAGGGCGGTAGTTGGCTCGGTGAAAAATTGTTCGGCCCCAGTGACCGCCTGCCATCACCCGAGGCCTTGAGCAAAAACCTCAACAGCGCTCGCTCGGACAACGTCCAGGTCACCCTGGCACCGAGCATCCAGATCACCGGCGTCAACCCCGCAGACGCTCAGCAGGTGGTCGACCGGGTTCTGCAATCCCTGCAAAACCAATGCGTGCCGATGCTCACCGACTCTTTGGCGGTTCGGCGCAATGCGGCACTGACCGATGGAGGTGATTAATGCGACAGCAGATGGTGCTGGGCGACTTTATTTTCGGGCTGGCCCGAGGGTTCGCCTATTCCACGCTCCAGCGCAGCAGTGATGGCGGCTGGGGCGACCTGGAGATTATTGCCAGCAAGCCCCAGTCGCGACAGAACGGCCAGAAGCTGGAAAAACTGACCTTCGCCGGTACCGCCATGGCGGCCGTTGGCATGCAGCGCCTCGATCAATTGCGTGCCTTGCAGGATGCCCGGGCGCCGCTGCCGCTGGTCGATGGTATCGGCCGCAACTGGGGGCTGTGGCGCATAACCGCGCTCACGGAAAACCAGTCCAATGTGATCGATGACGGAACGGCCATGGTGGTCACCTGGTCGCTGGTGCTGGAGGAGTTCGTCAATGCGTAGAGTGCGAAGTATTGCCGGTGATTCGGTCAACCTGCTGCTTTACCGCGAGCTGGGGCGTTGCGATGACGCGGCCGAAGAAACCCTCTGGCGCTTGAACCCCGGGCTTGCCGAGCAGGGCCCGGTGTTGCCGGCGGGCGTATGGGTGATCGTGCCCGAGATGGATGCGCAACCGGGTGTCGCAACACCCGTTTCAGCCTGGGATTAAGGAGGCGGCATGGCTATGGGATTTACCCCGGTCGTGGAGATCTACGGCGCCAACGCGGCGTTGATCAACCCACGGCTGATGCAGTGGAAACACACCGACGCGGCGGGCATCGAATCCGACCGTCTGGAGCTGACCATCAATATCGAGGGCCTGGAGGGCCTGCCGAGCCTGGGCGCCAAGATCGGCTTGCGCGTGGGGTACCGCGAGTCGGGGCTGGTGGAAAAAGGCGAGTTTGTGATCACCCAGCGCACTCCCTACCTGTTTCCCATGCGCCTGGCGATCGTGGCCACGGCGGCGCCGTTCAGCGTGATGGACCCAAGCGGTTACCGTCAGCGCCGCTCCGCCAGCCATGGTCCCACGACCCTGGGCGCGTTGTTTCGCCAACTGGCCACGCGGCACGGGTTTTCACCCCGGGTGGCGCCGGCATTGGACGGGGTTGTGATCGACCATATCGATCAGTCGAATGAGACTGACATGGGCTTCATCACCCGCCTGGCCAGGCGCTACAAAGCAGTGACCAAACCGATCAACGAGTTGTATGTGCTGGCCGAAAGCGGTCAGGTCAAGTCGTTGTCGGGCCAGCAGTTGCCGGATGTGCGGCTGTCGGTGACCCATGACAACCGTCCTGGCGAGCAGGCATTTATCAGCGCGCGGGTGGATGAAAGTGCCCGGGCCAAATACCAGGGCTGCCGTGTCAATTGGTGGGATGCCGCGGCTTCTCGCCAGCGTGTGGTCGAGGTGGGGATCGCGCCGTTCAAGACCTTGCGCCAACGTTGCCAGAGCGAAACCGAGGCGCGCTCCGTGGCCGAGGGCGAGTTGCGCCGGGTGGGTCGCGAAGGGCTGACCATCGCCATCGATTGCCCTGGCAACCCGTTGCTGTCCGCCGAAGGGCTGTTGCTGCTGGATGAGACCTGGCCGGGGTATATGCAGGGGCGCTGGTCGATTGACAAGGTGACCCATGCAGGTGACACGGCGACGGGCTATCGCAGTTCGATCATGGCCCGTGGATTGGCCTCTTAGGCCGTGGAGATCAAGGATGATGACACTGACGCAATTGCAACAGATCCTGCCCAATGCCCGCGCCCAAGCGGGCGTTTTTATTTCGGCGCTGAACGCCGCCATGCTTCACCGCGACATCACTGCCCCCCAACGCATGGCAGCCTTTATCGCCCAGGTCGGCCATGAGTCCGGTGAGTTGCGCTACGTGCGTGAACTGGGTGGCGAGCGCTACCTGAGCAAATACGACACTGGCACCTTGGCCGCACGCTTGGGTAATAGCCCCGAAGCCGACGGTGACGGCCAGAAGTACCGCGGCCGTGGGCTGATCCAGATTACCGGGCGAAGCAATTACCTGGCCTGTAGCCGGGCGCTGTTTGGCGATGAGCGCCTGCTGCACTTTCCTGAGTTGCTGGAGCAACCGCAATGGGCGGCCGAATCCGCCGCCTGGTTCTGGCACAGCCATGGCTTGAATGAACTGGCTGACCAGGACCAATTCACCACCATCACCCGCCGGATCAATGGCGGGCTCAATGGGTTGGAGCATCGCCAGCAACTGTGGGCGAAGGCGAGGGCGGTGCTATGCAACTGAGCGGGCGCATGCTGGTTATTGCTCTGCTGATGCTCATCCCGGCGGCGGCCAGTTGGCAGGTCCAGGCCTGGCGCCATGGCCTGGCCTTTGAACGCCAGGCCGCGCGGCATTCACAGGTGCTCAGCCAGCAAAGCCAGGCGGCACTGGTTCAGCACCAGGCCGAACAACACAAGCGCCAGGCTCTGGAGCAACAACTGCGCGCCAGCGACCAACAGCACACACGGGAGTTGCGCGATGCACAGCGTAATCAGGTTTATCTGCGTGATCGGTTGGCCACTGCTGATGTGCGCCTGTCAGTCCTTCTCGACGCCAGCGACCCCGTCGACAGCCCCGCAATGCGAGCCACCGCCGCCACCCGCGGCGTGGTTCATGGAACCCCGCGAGGCCGACTTGACCCGGCGCATGCTCAACGAATTATCGGCATCACCGATGCCGGTGATAACGGATTGATCGCGCTGCGGGCCTGCCAGGCCTATGTGCAGGCTATCGCCCGGTAATCTGTTGACGCTGTCTGCAGCTTGCGTGGCCGATGGGCTCCTGTAGGGTAGGCAAACCCCCGCACTTTCCTGGAGACGACCGTGAAGGAAATAACCCAACTCGCCGCCGAACTTGGCCGGCGTTTGCAGGTGCTCAATGCCCACGTCACCACTGCTGAATCCTGTACCGGTGGCGGTATCGCTGAAGCCATCACGCGGATCCCCGGAAGTTCGGCCTGGTTCGAGGCCGGCTACGTGACCTACTCCAATCGGCAGAAGACCCGCCAGTTGAATGTGCCGCAAGGGTTGTTCCCCAAGGTCGGCGCGGTGAGCCGTGAAGTGGTCGAGGCGATGGCCCGTGGCGCCCAGGAAAAAAGCCTGGCGCGGTTTGCCGTGGCGGTCAGCGGTGTGGCGGGCCCCGATGGCGGCTCGCCGGACAAACCGGTAGGCACCGTCTGGCTGGCCTGGGGTGTGGGTGACGAGGTTACGGCCGAGTGCCAGCACTTCCCTGGCAACCGCGACGAGGTCCGCCGACAAACGGTAAAGGCCGCATTAGAGGGGCTGTTGCGACGAGCTGCAGCAGAAATAGAAAATCAGGGGTAGGCGATCCCCGATCTTTATGGAACAATACTGTCTACTTATACAGGTGTTGGCCGTCAGGCCTTATTGATTACGTGAGGACTTTAATGGACGACAACAAGAAGAAAGCCTTGGCTGCGGCCCTGGGTCAGATCGAACGTCAATTCGGCAAGGGTGCCGTAATGCGTATGGGCGATCACGACCGTCAGGCGATCCCGGCTATTTCCACTGGCTCTCTGGGTCTGGACATCGCGCTCGGCATTGGCGGCTTGCCAAAAGGCCGTATCGTTGAAATCTACGGTCCGGAGTCTTCTGGTAAAACCACCCTGACCCTGTCGGTGATTGCCCAGGCACAAAAAATGGGCGCCACCTGTGCGTTCGTTGATGCCGAGCACGCCCTGGATCCTGAATACGCTGGCAAGCTGGGCGTCAATGTTGACGACCTGCTGGTTTCGCAGCCGGACACCGGCGAACAAGCGCTGGAAATCACTGACATGCTGGTGCGCTCCAACGCCATCGACGTGATCGTGGTCGACTCCGTGGCGGCCCTGGTGCCGAAGGCCGAGATCGAAGGCGAAATGGGCGACATGCACGTCGGCCTGCAAGCCCGTCTGATGTCCCAGGCCCTGCGTAAAATCACCGGTAACATCAAGAACGCCAACTGCCTGGTGATCTTCATCAACCAGATCCGGATGAAAATCGGCGTGATGTTCGGCAGCCCGGAAACCACTACCGGTGGTAATGCGCTGAAGTTCTACGCTTCGGTCCGCCTGGACATCCGTCGTACCGGCGCGGTGAAGGAAGGTGACGAGGTTGTCGGTAGCGAAACCCGCGTCAAGGTTGTGAAGAACAAGGTGGCTCCGCCATTCCGTCAGGCTGAGTTCCAGATTCTCTACGGCAAGGGTATTTACCTGAACGGCGAGATGATCGACCTGGGCGTGCTGCACGGTTTTGTCGAGAAGTCCGGTGCCTGGTATGCCTACAACGGCAGCAAGATCGGTCAGGGCAAGGCCAACTCGGCCAAGTTCCTGCAGGACAACCCCGATATTGCGGCGACCCTTGAGAAGCAGATCCGCGACAAGCTGCTGACCCCAGCGCCAGACGTCAAGGCCGCCGCCAACCGCGAACCTGTTGACGACATGGCAGAAGCCGACGCTGATATCTGAGCCCAACGATGACCGTTGTACTCGATACGCTGGTTGCGGTACGGCGTACGGCAATGGACCTGCTCGCACGTCGCGAGCATGGTCGTGTCGAGCTGACGCGTAAACTGCGTCAGCGTGGCGCCCCTCCCGAAATGATCGAAACAGCCCTCGACCGCTTGACGGAAGAGGGGCTGCTTTCGGAAGCCCGTTATCTCGAAAGTTTTGTTTCCTACCGGGCACGCTCGGGCTACGGGCCTGCGCGGATTCGCGAAGAGCTGAGCCAGCGAGGCTTGCAACGCGCCGATATCGATCTGGCGCTGCGTGAGTGTGGCATCAGTTGGCAAGCACAACTGGAAGACACCTGGCGCCGCAAGTTTGCCGGCCATCTGCCGATTGATTCCCGTGAGCGTGCCAAGCAAGGGCGTTTTTTGAGCTATCGCGGATTTTCGATGGAGATGATCAGCCGCTTGTTGAGCGGTCGTGATCTGGACGACTGAAGCGTGAACCCTTTGTAGCAGCCGGCTTGCCGGCGATAGCGGCGGGCCAGGTATCAGTACAATGACAGATAGACCGCTATCGCTGGCAAGCCAGCTCCTACAAAGATTTTGCGTTTATACAAAAAGGCCCGCTATGAAAATAGCGGGCCTTTTTTGCGTTTTACGGCATCACGCTGGCTCGGGCGTCAGCCGTTGCTGTGTTTTACCCTGGGCCTGCGCCCAGTTTTCCGGCAAGTTGATGTAATCCACCAACTCCCGCAACCGCCCCTGGTTGCGGCCGGTGAAATTGAACACCAGACGCGTCAGGTGGCTGAAGCGTGCTTCATCGTGTTCTTCACCCCCATAGGCCAGTTGCTGGAAGTCATCACTCAACCGCAGGTCAGCGAATTCGGTCTGCATATGCGCCAATGCGCGCTCGCTGAGCGGGTGGTTCATGCGTACCACAAACTGGCGCTTGAGCCAGCGGGTGGAGTGGAAGTTGGCGTAGAACTGGTTGATTTCATTCACTGCCTCTTCCGCGCTGTGTACCAGGCGCACCAGCTTTAGATCCGTAGGCAGGATGTAGCGGTTGGCCTCCAACTGGCTGCGAATAAAATCCAGGGCGCCTTTCCAGAATCCACCGCCTGGCTCGTCTAGCAGCACCACGGGAACCAGTGGGCTCTTGCCCGTCTGGATCAGCGTCAGTACTTCCAGCGCTTCATCCAGGGTGCCGAAGCCCCCTGGGCACAGCACCAAGCCGTCGGCTTCCTTGACGAAAAACAGTTTGCGGGTAAAGAAGAAATGGAACGACAGCAGGTTCTCCGTGCCATCAATGGTCGGGTTGGCATGCTGTTCAAAGGGCAGGGTGATATTGAACCCCAGGCTGTGGGCCAGGCCAGCGCCTTCGTGGGCCGCGGCCATGATGCCGCCGCCACCACCGGTAATGACCATCAGGTCTGAGCGGGCCAGGGCTGCGCCCACTTCCCGGGCCAGGGCATAGAGCGGGCTTTCAACCGGGGTACGGGCCGAACCGAAGACAGTGACCTTGCGGCGGCCCTTGAACTGTTCGAGCACGCGAAATGCATGGTCCAGTTCATTAATGGCTTTCAAGGTGATCTTTGCGTTCCAACGGTCACGGTCGTCCTGGGCCATGCGTAGCACGGTGAGGATCATGTCGCGATAAAGCGGAATATTCGGGCTGCTGGGGGCAATCAGGTTGAGTTGCGCTTCGACCTGCTGCGTGAGGTCGGCCCCGTTCTCTGGAAAATGACGGGTCAGGAGGTCATTCGTTTGATCAGGCATTCAGCTTCTCCTTCGTTACAGAGCCCAGGCGTCTTATTGCAGGCTGCTGACGGCGACGAAACAGGCTCTGTATGTTCCTTGTGATTAAAAACCTTGGCACTGCAAGCCACTCGAGGGCAACCTTTTTTACCCTGGAAATGTTACCGGATCACTCGATCATGAGCCCCTAAAGTCTTGTCTGGCAATAACTTAATGGGGATTGACGAAGGTTTTGCAGGAGGCGTTGTGGTGAGAGGACAGGCCCCCTCGCCACATGGCTCTTGGGGAAGGTACTTACTTTTTCTTCTTGGCTGGGGCCGGGCAATCAGCTTCAACGAACTTGACCGACGCCACCGGGCGATTGGTCTTGTTCTCGGTGATTTCGTAGCGCATCACGGCGCCCTTGGCCATCAACTCGCGATAGCCTTTGTTCAGGCAAACGCTTTGCCCCAGCTGGAAATACACAGCCTTGGGGTTGGCGCGCATTTGTTCGGCCCGTTCTGGCAGCACGCTCAGGTGGTCAATCAGATGCATGCCTTCAACGGTGTAGGCCACTTCCAGGGTTTGTTCATCAATTTCCCTGGGCAGGTCTTTGTTGCTTTCTGCCGCGACGCTTTGCAGTTTCTTGTTCATTTGCAGCTCCACCAGGGAGGCTGCCTGGGCGCCCAAGGGCAATACCAGCGCCAGGGCGACGGTGGGGGCGGCAAGACGCAACATAAGACGCAGCATGAAACTCTCCTGATTCGGTTACTGGTCCATAGACCCGTCACTGCGCTGTGCGTTCAGTGGCGCGGGATTATAGGTGACCGGCAGCCGCGACGGCCAGGCGTATTGGCTGGGCGGCTCTGGTAAACTGCCGGCACTTTTGCCTGCCCCGAGTTTTGTCCGTGTTGATTTTCATCGCTTCACAACGGCACCCGCTATGAGCCACGCAGTGTTCCGTCTGCGTACCCAGCGCCTGGCCCGTGCCGTGAGCCCCTTTGTTGCCCGTGGCTCGCGTGCCGAACGTTGCCCCAGGTGCCGGGTCATCCCCGAATACTGCCTGTGCGCCTGGCGCCCCAAGGTCGCGGCCAAGTCGGCCATGTGCCTGTTGATGCACGACGTGGAACCGATGAAACCCAGCAATACCGGTTGGCTGATCGCTGATGTCATCGACGACACCAGCGCCTTCCCCTGGGCGCGCACGGCCGTCGAACCTGAACTGCTGGCGCTGCTGGCCGACCCGCAATGGCAGCCCTACATCGTCTTTCCCGGCGAGTTTGTGGCGCCGCAGCGGGTGGTCAACCAGGTCAAGGTGGCGGATGGCAAGCGCCCGTTGTTCATCCTGCTGGACGGCACCTGGAGCGAAGCGCGCAAGATGTTCCGCAAGAGCCCGTATCTGGAACACCTGCCGGTACTGAGCCTGGAGCCGGAGCAGCTATCGCGCTACAAATTGCGCCGTTCCAAACGCGATGACCATTTCTGCACGGCCGAAGTGGCTGCCTTGTGCCTGGAACTGGCCCAGGACCAGCAGGCCAGTGAAGTGCTGGATGCCTACCTGGATGTGTTCAGTACCCATTACCTGGCGGCCAAGTTCCAGTTGGCCCTGGACCCGACGGACAGCGTCCACACGCGTCTTGCCCCTTATCTGTAGGCATTGGGGCCAGATGACCTTTGCATGATGGCACTGCAACGCCTGAGCCGGCTAAAATGCCATCAAGCGTAACTGTTCGTGACAGCCGCTGGCTGGCACCTCGTACGTTGGTGAGCACCGAACCCATCGGTGCTCCCATAAAAAACAGGATCATTTAATAAATGGCCACATACGAAATCCTGATTGCCGATGACCACCCACTTTTCCGCAGCGCGCTGCACCAGGCGGTCACACTGGGCCTGGGCCCGGATGTACGCCTGGTGGAAGTGGGCAGCATCGCGGAACTGGAAGCCCGCCTGACTGACAAGACCGATTGGGATCTGGTGCTGCTGGACCTGAATATGCCCGGCGCCTACGGGTTTTCCGGCTTGGTGCTGTTACGCGGGCAATATCCGCAGATTCCGGTGGTGATGGTGTCGGCCCAGGAAGAGGCCGATATCGTAGTGCGTTCCCGGGAGTTCGGGGCCAGTGGTTTTATCCCCAAATCCAGTTCCATGGAGCAGATTCAAACAGCGGTGCGTACGGTGTTGGACGGTGACGTCTCGTGGCCGCCCCAGGCCTTCGAAGAAATCAACGTGTCCGCCGAAGCCAAGGCTGCCCAGGAAGGGCTCGCCAGCCTTACGCCCCAGCAGTTCCGTGTGTTGACCATGGTCTGCGAAGGCTTGCTGAACAAGCAGATCGCCTATGAATTGAGCGTATCCGAAGCGACCATCAAGGCGCACGTTACCGCGATTTTCCGCAAGCTGGGTGTGCGCACCCGGACCCAGGCGGCGCTGCTGTTGCAACAACTTGAGTCAATTTCCCACTCGTAGGGTGGCTCGATTCACGCTTTTTTGACCAGGCGTGCTCTAGCTTCCTCCCATCTTTTTTGCTCAGTTGCCTACCTATGTCGCCTTTCAAGGGTCAAACCGGTATCAAACGTATCTTCAACGCCGGGGGTTACTCCCTCGATGGCCTGCGTGCGGCTTTCACCGGCGAGGCGGCCTTTCGCCAGTTGGTCTTGCTCAATGTCATCCTGATTCCGTTGAGCTTCTTCCTCACGGTCAGCCGCGTAGAGCGCGCACTGCTGATCGCCGTGTGCCTGCTGGCGTTGATTGTCGAGTTGCTCAACTCGGCCGTGGAAGCGGCAATCGACCGGATTTCCCTGGATCGCCACCCCCTGTCGAAAAACGCCAAGGACATGGGCAGCGCCGCGCAATTCGTGGCGCTGACCATGATCACCGTGGTGTGGGCCGTAATCCTGATCTAGGCGATATTCGGCAGTACGATCTCGTCGCTGCGCTGCACCCCAGCGGTGAAGGCGCGGCACAGTTCGAGGAACTCGCGCATGGCCGAGGTCTGGTACTTCTGTTTATGCCAGATAAAGTAGAACTGCCGGGCCAGGTCCAGGTCCGGCGTCTCCACTGGCACCAGGCTGCCACGGCGGAACGCATCCCGTAACGCCAGGCGTGAAATGCAGCCAATCCCCAATCCTGACTCCACGGCCCGCTTGATCGCCTCGGTGTGCTCCAGCTCCAGGCGGATGTTCAGCGCGCTGCGATGATGGCGCATGGCTTGATCAAAGGTCAGGCGTGTCCCGGAGCCCTGTTCCCGCAGGATCCAGGCTTCATGGGTCAGTTGCTCCATGGTCGCCTGACCGCGCTGGGCCAGGGGATGCTGCGGCGCGCAGAACACCACCAGCTCATCCTCGACCCAGGTTTGCACCTCGATGTCCGGGTGGCTGCAGTCGCCTTCGATTAGACCCAGATCAATTTCGTAATGCGCAACCTGATGCACGATATGCGCAGTGTTCTGTACATGCAGCTTCACCTGGCTCTCGGGATGCTGCTGCATGAAACTGCCGATCAGCAGGGTGGCCAGGTAATTGCCGATGGTCAGGGTGGCGCCGACCGCCAGGGAACCGAAGCCAGACTTGCCGTTGAGCAGGTCTTCGATCTCCTTGGCCTGGTCCAGCAGCGCCACCGCCTGGGGTAGCAGTTGATGGCCGAGGGCGTTGAGGCTCAGGCGTTTACCGGCGCGGTCGAATAATTGACAGCTGGATTGGCGCTCCAGCTCGGTGATCGAGGTGCTGGCGGCGGATTGAGATAAGGCCAGAAGGCCAGCAGCGCGTGACACACTTTCCTGCTGGGCGACGGCGACGAAGACTTGCAGTTGACGGAGAGTAAATCGCATATCGATATAACCGATAACCCTTATCTTAATAATCCAGTTAACAGATATTGTCGCCGCCATTAGAATACTGTGCAATTGCGCACCTATCATTTTGGCGCAGACCCATTTCCAGGAGTTCCCCGTACATGAGCAACATGAACCACGAGCGTGTCCTCAGTGTTCATCACTGGAACGACACTCTGTTCAGCTTCAAGTGCACCCGCGACCCGGGCTTGCGCTTTGAGAACGGTCAGTTCGTGATGATCGGCCTGCAACAGCCTAACGGCCGCCCGCTCATGCGCGCTTACTCCATCGCCAGCCCGAACTGGGAAGAGCATCTGGAGTTCTTCAGCATCAAGGTTCCGGATGGCCCGCTGACTTCCCAATTGCAGCATTTGAAGGAAGGCGACGAGATCATCATCAGCAAAAAACCGACTGGCACCCTGGTGCTGGACGATTTGAAGCCGGGCAAGCACCTGTACCTGCTCAGCACCGGTACTGGTCTCGCCCCCTTCATGAGCGTGATCCAGGACCCGGAAACCTACGAGCGCTTTGAAAAAGTGATCCTGTGCCACGGTGTGCGTTACGTCAACGAAGTCGCCTATCGCGAATTCATCACCGAACACCTGCCGCAGAACGAATTCTTCGGCGAGGCGCTGCGTGAAAAGTTGATCTACTACCCAACCGTGACCCGCGAACCCTTCGAAAACGAAGGCCGCCTGACCGACCTGATGCGCAGCGGCAAGCTGTTCAGCGATATCGGCCTGCCGCCGATCAACCCTGAAGACGACCGCGCCATGCTGTGCGGCAGCCCAAGCATGTTGGATGAGACCAGCGAAGTGCTGAACAGCTTCGGCCTGAAGGTTTCGCCACGGATGCGTGAGCCGGGTGACTACCTGATCGAACGCGCCTTCGTCGAGAAGTGACCCCGGCACATCTGTAGGAGCGAGCTTGCTCGCGAAAGTCGTCAACGTTAACGCGGTCGAGTTGACGCGCTGCCCTTGGGTTCTTCGCGAGCAAGCTCGCTCCTACAGGTGAAGGCGTTTGCAAAGAAAAGCCCGCATTGCCTGTGAAGGCAGTGCGGGCTTTTTCATTGCTGCGATTTACTGCGCGGCAACCACTTCAAGCACACAAATCATCCCCGCCTCGGGATAGTGCCAACGCACATCCACATCCCAGAACCGCACGCCGTATTCGCGCTCTGGCCCGGGCGTCTGATAGGCCGGGCGTGGATCCTGCGCCAGGCATTGTTCAATCAGCTCCACCAACGGCTCGCCAAGGCGCTGAGCGTGGGTGTGAGCCTGTTGCAGGGCGGTCTTCAGCCATTGCACGGGGATCAGCGCCGGTGCGGCACTGGCAATGCTGTTGGTGGCCGTGTCGATGATGTCGGCATACGGCACATACGGCTTGATATCCAATACCGGCGTGCCATCGAGCAGATCGATCCCGGAAACCCACAGCCGGCCCGGCTCCACCTTGTCCAGTTTCACCACCGACTGGCCGATCCCATTGGGGCGATGGGTTGCGCGGGTGGCAAATACACCCATGGATGTGTTGCCGCCCAGGCGCGGTGGGCGCACTTTCAAGCGCGGCTTGTCTTCCAGGGCCTGATGAAACAGGAACAGCAGCCACACATGGCTGACCTGCTCCAGGCCTTGCACCGCCTCACCCTGGTCGAACGGCGCCACCAACTCCAACACGCCCCGTGCGGCGGGCGCCAGTTGTGGCTGGCGCGGGATGGCGAACTTCTCCTTGAAGCAGGAGCGCACGAAGCCCACGGGCGAGACGTTGTAATTCATGGCTTACGCGCGAACCCGCAGGGTCAGGCCCTTGAGGAAGTTACGCAGCAACTGGTCGCCACACGGACGATAGTTGGTGTGGCCGAACTTGCGGAACAGCGCGCTCAGCTCTGGCTTGGACACCGGGAACTCGGCGGCCTTGAGGATGGCGTGCATGTCGTCTTCCTTGAGTTCGAAGGCCACGCGCAGCTTCTTGAGGATGATGTTGTTGGTCACCGGGGTTTCGATCGGCTGTGGTGGACGGCTTTCGTCCTTGCCGCGCTTGAAGATCACCAGGCCATCGAGGAAATGCGCCATGACCTCGTCGGGGCAGAACACGAAGCCTTCTTCCTCGTCTTTCTTGAGGTAGGTCAGCAGGTCTTCCTTGGACACTTCCATGCCGCCGATCTTGATGATCTCGACCATCTTGTTGTCGCTGATGTCGAGCATGTAGCGCACGCTGCGCAGTACGTCATTGTGAATCATGGTGGGCAATCCTGGTATTCGACTGTAGACACCGCCCGGGCGGGCGATGTCGATAGATAGGGTGGCTTAGAACTTTTCTTTGCCGGACATGTAGCGCCACTGGCCGACCGGCACCTTGCCGATGGACACGCCGCCAATGCGGATGCGGCGAATGGCCACAACCTTCAGGCCAATGGCTTCGCAGAACAGGGCGATGATGCCGGGCTGCGGGTTTTTCAGGGCAAAGCGCAGGCGGTTTTCGTTCTGCCAGCTGGCTTTGACCGCCGGCAATTCCTTGCCTTTGTACATCAGGCCGTGGGCGAGGCGGTTCAGGCCGTGCTCTGCCACGTCGCCTGCGACCTCGACCACATACTCCTGCTCGATCTTGGCGGCGTCGGCCGTCAGCTTGCGCAGGATCTTCCAGTCCTGGGTAAACACCAGCAGGCCGCTGGCCTTGGCTTGCAGATCGGCGCTGGCGGTCAGGCGCAGGAAGTGGCCTTTGAGCGGGCGCTTGCTGAAGCGGTGTTCTTCCGACAGCGTCTCGGCGCTCAGGGATTGCATCGCGCTGTCGACGTCCACGCCGGCCGGGGCATGAAACAGGATAGTCACCGGCTCCGGAGCCGTGGCCTTGGCCTCGGGATCAAGTTCGACTTTTTGTGTCGTGACCTTGAACTGCGGCTCGTCGATCACTTCGCCATCCACCGAGACCCAGCCGCCTTCGATGAACAGCTCGGCCTCCCGACGGGAGCAACCGACCAGTTCGATAAGGCGTTTGGAGAGGCGTATGGGGTCAGTCATGACAAGGGCCGTAACAAAAGGGGGCCGCTATTGTACCTGCCTGGCGCCGGTTAATCCCGGCCCCATTTCAGTGCTCGCGCTTTTTGTGGGAGCTGGCTTGTCTGCGATGGCATCACCTCGGCCTACCTGATGCACCGAGTTGACCGCATCGCAGGCAAGCCAGCTCCTGCATTTGATTTGGGTTGTGTCAGCCGCTGCGTGTTTGCTGGGCCTGGCGCAAACGCATGTGCAGCAAGGGATAGGGCTGGCCCATGCCGTCATGCTCGGTGCGCCCGATTACTTCAAAACCTTGCTTGATATAGAAGCCCAGGGCCTGTGGGTTCTGTTCGTTGACGTCCAGTTCATCGGCATTCATCGACGCAACGGCATAGTGCAGCAATTGCCGCCCCAGGCCCTGGCCCCGGTACTGCGGGTCGATGAACAGCATCTCGACCTTGCCTGCGGCGACACCGGCAAATCCGGTGATCCGTTGGCGCGCGTCCTTGGTACAGATCAGCATCACCGCATCGAGGTAACGCGTCAGCACCAGGTGTCGCAGGCGCTCGATGTAGCTTTGCGGCAGGAAGTCATGGGTGGCCCGCACCGATGCCTCCCAGATCCGGGTCAGCTCCTGATAGTCGCTGGGTTTAGGCGTGTGAATAACCGAGTGCTGGCCCATGCCCGCTGCTCCTTGCTGCTTGTTGGCGGTGATGGGGCAAACGATAGACCTAAAAAAGCCCCGCATCTTGTCCAGAAGCAGGGCTTTTTCAATTTTTTACAGCTTAGTCGCGTTTTTGCGCCCAGAGGTCGTACTCGTCGGCGTCGGTGACTGTGCACCACACCTTGTCGCCTGGCTTGAGACCGCTGGCATCGTCGATGAATACGTTACCGTCGATTTCCGGAGCGTCGAAGAAGCAACGGCCTACCGCGCCTTGCTCGTCCACTTCGTCGATCAGTACTTCGATTTCCTTGCCGATACGCAGTTGCAGGCGTGCCGAGCTGATGGCCTGCTGATGGGTCATGAAACGCTCCCAACGGTCCTGCTTGACGTCATCCGGCACCACGGCCAGGTCCAGCAGGTTGGCTGGCGCACCTTCCACTGGCGAGTACTGGAAGCAGCCGACGCGATCGAGCTGGGCTTCGGTCAGCCAATCCAGCAGGTACTGGAAGTCTTCTTCGGTTTCGCCGGGGAAGCCGACGATAAAGGTCGAACGGATGATCAGCTCAGGGCAGATCTGGCGCCAGTTCTTGATCCGCGCCAGGGTCTTGTCTTCAAACGCCGGGCGTTTCATGGCCTTGAGCACTTTCGGGCTGGCGTGTTGGAACGGGATGTCCAGATACGGCAGGATCTTGCCGGCGGCCATCAGCGGGATCAATTCGTCGACGTGTGGGTACGGGTACACGTAGTGCAGGCGTACCCACACACCCAGGCTGCTCAAGGCTTCGCAGAGTTCGGTCATGCGGGTTTTCACCGGCGCGCCATTCCAGAAGCCGGTGCGGTACTTCACGTCGACGCCGTAGGCGCTGGTGTCCTGGGAGATCACCAGCAGCTCTTTGACGCCAGACTTGACCAGGCGCTGGGCTTCGTCCAGCACATCACCCACCGGGCGGCTGACCAGCTTGCCGCGCATCGACGGGATGATGCAGAAGCTGCAGCTGTGGTTGCAGCCTTCGGAAATCTTCAGGTAAGCGTAATGACGTGGCGTCAGCTTGATGCCTTGCGGCGGCACCAGGTCGATCAACGGGTTGTGATCCTGGCGCGGCGGCACCACCTCATGCACAGCGTTGACCACCTGCTCGTACTGCTGCGGGCCGGTCACGGCCAGCACGCTTGGGTGCACGTTGCGGATATTGCCTTCTTCCACGCCCATGCAGCCGGTGACGATCACCTTGCCGTTTTCCTTGATGGCTTCGCCGATCACTTCCAAAGACTCTGCCTTGGCCGAGTCAATGAAGCCACAGGTGTTGACCACCACCACATCGGCGTCCTGGTAGGTGGACACGACATCGTAACCTTCCATGCGCAGTTGGGTGAGGATGCGCTCGGAGTCGACGAGCGCCTTCGGGCAACCCAGGGAAACAAAGCCAACCTTGGGGTTGGCTTTTGCGATGGTGGTGGACATGTCTAACCTCGGTATTGAATGACGCCGCCAGTCGGGCACGACAGGGCAGCGGACGGGCACTTGATGTGCCTCTGATCAAAAAGTGCGCAATTCTAGCGGCGGGAAACGCGCTTGACCAGCTTTATGCAGGGAAATACGACGAGTGCTGCGCTATGCTTCGCGCCGTTGCACTTGTGTAAAGCCGATGGTCAACAAATCATCTGTTACTAGAAGTAAAACAGCGCATGCTGTGGACAGCTTAGGCTTAGCTGTACAGCTGTGCTGTTTATAAAAGACCTCGGGTCAAAAGGGCAGGAGTGGTTGATGGGTCAGGCAAATAGTCAGGCGGCAGGTGCCGGGCATTCCAGCGCAAAGCCAATTGGCATGTTGGTGGCAGCTGTCGGGGTGGTCTACGGTGATATCGGTACCAGCCCTCTCTACACCCTTAAAGAGGTGTTTTCCGGTGGTTATGGGGTCCAGGTCAATCATGATGGGGTGCTGGGGATCCTGGCCCTGATCTTCTGGTCGCTGATCTGGGTGGTGTCGATCAAGTACATGTTGTTCGTACTGCGCGCCGACAACCAGGGTGAGGGCGGCATCATGGCCCTTACCGCACTGGCCCGACGGGCGGCCGGCAATCACCCGCGGTTGCGCAGTTTCCTGGTGGTGTGCGGCCTATGCGGCGCGGCGCTGTTCTATGGCGACAGCATGATCACCCCGGCGATTTCGGTATTGTCGGCCATCGAGGGCCTGGAACTGGCGTTCGATGGCCTGGAGCACTGGGTGGTGCCCGTTGCGCTGGTGGTGCTGGTGGGGTTGTTCCTGATCCAGAAACACGGGACAGACCGCATCGGCAAGCTGTTCGGGCCGGTGATGGTCACCTGGTTCCTGGTGCTGGGCGGCCTGGGCATCTATGGCATTGTCCAGCACCCCGAAGTGCTCAACGCGATGAACCCGATGTGGGGCGTGCGTTTCTTCATGGTGCATCCGGGTATCGGCGTGGCGATCCTAGGCGCGGTGGTGCTGGCCTTGACCGGTGCCGAGGCGCTGTATGCCGACATGGGCCACTTCGGCCGCAAACCCATTGCCCGCGCCTGGTTCATCCTGGTGCTGCCGGCGCTGGTGCTCAACTATTTTGGCCAGGGCGCGATGTTGCTGGGCGACCCCGAAGCCGCGCGCAACCCGTTCTACCTGCTGGCGCCAAGCTGGGCATTGCTGCCACTGGTGGGGTTGTCCACCCTGGCGACGGTGATTGCATCCCAGGCGGTGATTTCCGGTGCGTTCTCGTTGACGCGCCAGGCGATCCAGTTGGGTTACATCCCGCGCATGCATATCCAGCACACCTCCAGCGCCGAACAGGGCCAGATCTATATTGGCGCGGTGAACTGGTCGCTGATGGTCGGTGTAATCCTGCTGGTGCTGGGCTTCGAGTCCTCGGGCGCCCTGGCCTCGGCATACGGGGTGGCTGTGACCGGCACCATGCTGATGACCACCATCCTGGTATCCGCCGTGATGCTGCTGTTGTGGAAGTGGCCGCCGGTATTGGCAGTGCCTGTTTTGCTGGGCTTTTTGCTGGTGGATGGCCTGTTCTTCGCGGCCAACGTGCCGAAAGTCGTCCAGGGCGGCGCGTTCCCGGTGCTGGCGGGGATCGTGCTGTTTGTGTTGATGACCACCTGGAAGCGCGGTAAGCAATTGCTGGTGGAGCGCCTGGACGAGGGCGGGCTGCCGCTGCCGATCTTTATCAGCAGCATTCGCGTGCAACCGCCCCATCGCGTACAGGGCACGGCGGTGTTCCTCACCGCCCGCCCGGACGCGGTGCCCCACGCCCTGCTGCATAACCTGCTGCACAACCAGGTGCTGCACGAGCAAGTGGTGCTGTTGACGGTGGTCTATGAAGACATCCCGCGCGTCCCGGCCCAGCGCCGCTTCGAGGTGGACTCCTACGGTGACGGCTTCTTCCGGGTGATCCTGCACTTCGGCTTTACCGATGAGCCGGACGTGCCCGAAGCCCTGAAGCTGTGCCACTTGGATGACCTGGACTTTAGCCCCATGCGCACCACGTACTTCCTCAGCCGCGAGACGGTCATCGCCTCCAAGCTTGAGGGCATGGCGCGCTGGCGGGAAGGGTTGTTCGCCTTCATGCTGAAGAACGCCAACGGCAACCTGCGCTTCTTCAAGCTGCCGGTGAACCGGGTGATTGAGCTGGGCACCCAGGTAGAAATGTAGCCCAACAAAAAGCCCCCGTTGCCGTGCGGCAGCGGGGGCTTTTTAGTGCCTGAGGAAACTGGCTCCTACAGGATGGGCGTTTACTCGGCCTTGGCCTGGCGCTTCTCGATGATATCCACCAGGCGCTTGGCCAGTGCCGGGTAGTTCTCGTCGAAGTGATGGCCACCCGGTAGTTTCATGGCTTCACCCACGGCGGTCTTGTCGGTGCAGCCACTCTCGTCGACCTCTTCTTCGCCGTAGATGCACACCACTTTGGCTGCTGGCAGCTTGGCCATTTCCGGGCCGGTGGCTGCCTCTTTGCCGGCATTGCCCAGCCAGCCTTCCACTTCGATCTCAAAGCTACCGGTGCGGGCGAAGGCCAGCAGGATAATAGCGTCTACCCGTTGCTGCTCGGCTTCCGGCAGGCGGTTGTAGATGGCTGGCAGCACATCGGCGCCGAACGAATAGCCGGTCAGCACAAAACGCTTGGTGCCCCATTTTTGCCGGTAGTGTTGCATCAGCTCGCTCAGGTCCTTGGCGCTCTGCTCCGGGCTTTTGTGCTGCCAGTAGTAGCGCAGGGTGTCGATACCGACCACCGGGTAACCGATCTTCGCCATCTCGCCGGCCACGTCGCGGTCCAGGTCGCGCCAGCCGCCGTCGCCGGAAAGGAACAGGGTCACGGTGTCCTTGGCCTGGCCGGCCGGCACTTCAACCACCGGGATCGCCAGGCCGCCATTGTCCGAACCCACCAGTTGCTTGCGCAGCTCGTTGTTCAATACCTGCGGGTAGTTGATGTCGTAGTCGCTGATGCTGGTGGTGGCACGCGGCGTGTCGCGTACGAAGCTGGCGCTTTCGTCGTCAGGGTTATCGTTCCAGGCCACCAGCCAGTTGCCGTGGGCGGCAGTCTTGGGCAGTGGGTCCTTGCAACTTTCCTGGACCAGGGCGAAGCCTACGGAGATGGCGTTGGCCTTGTCGTCGTTCTGCGTTGCCAGCCAGCGCCAGGCCAGCGCGGCGCCAGGGCCGATGCCGCTGACCAGGGTGGCCGGGCCCTTGAGCTGGCCGAGGGCCGCTTGCAGGGCTTGTTCTTGCAGCTTGCAGTCGTCCTTGGGCAGGATCACTTGCACGATCTGCGCGCTGCCGCCCTGGCTCAGGGCAATCAGCTGGCTGTCGGTCAGGCTGGCGTCGGCCATCACGGCTACCGCTACACGGGCCTTGGCGCTGGTGCCAGGGGTCACACGGGTCATGGTCGAGCCGTCGGCCTGGGGCAGTTGTTCCAGGGTCGGTTGAGGGGCGGGGCGATTCCAGTACCAGTAGCCGCCACCGAGGATCAGGGCCAGCACCACCAGGCTTGCCAATACATACCGCCAGGAGCGTCGAATCATCAGCGTTTCACCAATCCAGTCAAGCCGCCCGCGATCAGGGCGGCGGTATCGGCCAGTGCCACCAGCGGATCAAGTCCTGCGGGCACGGCCATGTAACGAGGTTCCCAGTCAGGCTGGAACTTGTCTTTGAAGCGGCGCAAACCTTGGAAGTTATACAGTTGCTCGCCACGGCGGAACACCATCGAGCCCAGGCGCTGGGTCAGCGGTGCGCCACGGCGCGGCTGCAAGCCCGACAACGGCACCATGCCGAGGCTGAAGCGTGCATAGTTGTGGCTCTTATAGTGCAGGATCAAGCCGATCATCATGAACTCCATGGTCAGCTTTGGCGCTTCGGGATGCGCGCGCATCAGGTCGAGGCTGGCCAGATCATGGCTGTAGGTCTCCAGCAGGTTGGCGAACGCCACCGGCTGGCCTTCGAAGCGAATCACCGCAATGCGAAAGTGCTTGAGGTATTCGTCGCTGAAACGGCCCAGGGAGAAGCCTTTTTCGCGCACGTTCTTACCGGTCAACCAGGCATCGGAGATGACTTTCAGTGCGTCCATCGGCGCCTGGCCCGCCTCGAAGACTTCCAGGGACAGGCCGTCCCGGGTCCCGCGGTTCCAGGTGTAGCGCAAATCCTTCATCTCCTTGCCCTTGGCTTCCAGGTCAAAGCGCTTGAGATCGACCCGGGCCTCTTCGCCCAGCTTGATCGCAGTCAGGCCAATGTCCATATAGAAGGGCAGGTTCTCCGCGCGCACCTGGTAGAACACCGGGCGGGCGTGGTGAATGTCGCAGAGGTCGCGGAACTGCCAGATCATCTCGGCCCGGGGCTGGGTCGGGCCGATCGGGTCGTACAGCGCCACCAGGCTGCGGCCGCGCCGGGCGTACATCAGGAACGCTTCGTCGTTGGGGTGAAATAGCAGGGCCTTGTCGCCGGTCAGTGCCAGGCCGCCGTCGGGTTGCGACGAGGCCATCAGGATCTTGGTGGCGCGCTCCAGCTCATCGGCGGTTGGCAGGTGGATCACAGGGCGGGCGGTGCGCAACAGCCAGGTCAGGGACACAATCACCAGCAAGATGGCGGCGCCCAGCAGCGAGCGCAGGCCGCGCGGGGCGTTGGCGTCGAGGGTGAACTGCCACCACAGTTGATGGCTATAAGGCACATCCTGGTAAGCAAACAGCAGCAGCCAGATCGAAGCACCCAGCACGCAGACGCTGGCCACCAGGTACAGCGGCGAAAAGGGCAGCTCGGTCAGGCGACTGGCACGGTAGAACGAGCGCCGGAAGATCGCCAGCAGCACTGCGGTGGTGGTCATCAGGCTGGCTTCTTCCCAGTCGAAGCCTTTAAGCAGCGAGAGCAGGGCGCCCACCAGCAACAGCACCATGGTCAGCATCCAGGCTGCCGACAGGCGTCGACGCAGGCCTTGGGCCAGTAGCAGGCACAGCACGCCGATCAGGCTGGCACCAAAGTGCGAGGCGTCAATCAGGCGGTGGGGAATCAGGAAGCCGATGTTTTCCAGGCGTGAGTCGATTTCCGGGGTGGCGCCGGAGAACAGCAGCACCACCCCGGACAAAAAAACCAGCACGGCCAGTACCGGGGCCGCGAGGCCTGAGGCGACCCGCAGGCTCTGCTGGGTCTGGAACAGCCGTTGGGCCTCGTTGATCAGCAGGAAGATGCACGCGATCAGTAACGGCAGCACAACGTAGATCATGCGATACAACAGCAGGGCGGCGGCCAGCGGCGCGGCGCCGAGCTTGTCGGCAAACGCGGCCAGCAAAATCGCTTCGAACACGCCGACGCCGCCCGGTACATGGCTGAGGACACCCGCCGCCAGCGCCAGCAGGTACACCAGCAGGAACGGGCCGAACGGCGGGGCTTCTGGTAGCAACAGATAGAGAACGGTCGCGGCGGCAGCGACATCCAGGGCGGTGATGATCAATTGCAGGAAGGTCAGGCGGCGCCCAGGCAGGCGCAAGGTGCGGCGGCCGGCCTTGACCAGCAGGTTGTCGGGGTAGGGTTGTTCTGGCAAGCGGCGGCGATAGATCCCGATACACAGCACGGCAGAGAGCAGCAGTACCGCGCCTGCGATTGCGCCGAGCAGTGCTGCAGGCAAATGCAAGGCACTGGACGCGGCGGGCAGGTTGCTCAAGGTCGCCAGTGCGGCGAGCGGCGGCAGGGCACAGCCCAGGGCCAGGCTGGCAAATACGGTCATATGGGCCACTTCCGAAGCCCCAATGCCATGCCGTGCATATAAACGGTAGCGCACTGAGCCGCCAGACAGCATCGACAGGCCAATCGCATTACCGATGGCGAAAGCAGTAAAGCCGCCGTAGGCCAGGGTTCTAGCAGGAAGTTTTACTCCGGCATAGCGCGCCCCGGAAAATTCGTAGCCCAATAGAATGATGAACCCGGCGATCGCAGCGGCGAAGGCGCCCAACAGGGACGGCTTCGGTACTTCCAGGATCGAATCGTGGAGGGCGTACAGATCCAGCTCTAGCAACAAGTGGCGGCAGGCGATCAAAGCGATTGCAAATAGCAGCAACGTGACCGCCAACCCAATGGGTTGCCGATACTTGCTCAACAGATCCAGCCAGCGCAGGCGGGTGGGCGCGATCGGTTGTGTAGCTGTGATGTTGTCTTGTGGTTCAGACGAATTGGCGCGCATCAATCACCTCTTGGATTGTGCGCGACAGGATGGGGGTATCCAGCCAAGTTACCAATCCCTATGGACAAAATAATTACAAATAGTAACGCGGATCACCGGGGCCGGCGACAGCGTCCATTAGTCGCGCAAGGATGTGCTCGAGACTTGAGCATAGCCTGCAAATGGAAGGACTCCGAAACCCGCGCGCGGTTTCATGAAAGATGCCATGCCATTGTTTCAAAAGAACTTTTTCTACGGATACAAAAAAGGCCACTCTTTCGAGTAGCCTTTTTTGATGTTTGGTTGCGGGAGCCGGATTTGAACCGACGACCTTCGGGTTATGAGCCCGACGAGCTACC